>JAUWYU010000035.1 GCA_030615655.1 Dehalococcoidia bacterium | reverse complement strand
GATAATCGATTGTCAGATTACGTAATCTGAATCGTTTACCAAGCTCGGCCTGAAGGCGCTCAAAATCACCGAGACTGTCGTGCAGGGTGGCTGGAATCAGCTCTATATAGTATTTCTTCACCGCCGGCTTGAGTTTAATGTTACGAGTGTTGGCTTCCTTGCGCACCACCTGTTGTCTCATCCGGCTCTCCTCGGGAACAAAGATGACGACATCGTCATGGATACAGGCCTGGCAGGCCAGACGATAGTTCTTACGCAGTTGCCGCTTGCTCAGAAATTTCTTGTCCGCTTCTCCTGCCGGTGAGACAGATGTTATCTTTGACTGCACGCCGTATTTGGCGAAGTATCCTTCCTGAACAATAACCCGGCATTTACCGCAGGTACCTTGGCCACCGCAGATGCTTTCAATTTCGGCGCCAAGCTCCCTGGATGCCTCCAAAACGGTCTTACCATCATCAACTTTGCCACGGATACCCGAGGGCTGAAAAATGACCTTACTTTTTTGTTTCTTCATCGTCACAAATCTTACCATTATGTAGCTAATAATACAAAGTTAAATGAAAGTCAATAGCGTGTGAGTTGGCGGGGTACAAACCTACGGGACAAGCCACAGATGATACTGGGCGGCTTGCCTTCGCTGAAGTTTTAGCGCAAGCAGGCAGGGTGGGAAAAGATAACATAGAAAAGGCATACACTGGCGAATGATTACAGGGACTGAGACACCAGTCGCTCTAAATGATAATCGGCATCTCCGAAACTCAACTCGTGAGATCTGGCCCTCTTGGTATAGAGGTGCAAGATATGGTCTTCGGTGAAGCCAATGGTACCGTGAATCTGGTGAGACGAGTTTACTACTCGCTGGAGGGCCCGGCTAACCCAGGCCTTGGCTATGGCCACTTCCCTGGCAGCTGGCAAACCCTCGTTTATCCGCCAGGCCGCCTGATAGGTAACAAATCTTGAGCCGTCAACATCAATGAGCATGTCGGCACAGCGATGCTGAATACTCTGAAAAGCGCCAATAGGATGGCCAAAGGCTACCCTATCTTTGGCATACTCCAATGTCATATTTAAGACTTGCTGCGCACCGCCAACCATCTCGGCACACCTGGCTACGGCTGCTTTTGCCATTATCTTTTCGACACATGACCAGCCTTTGTCCACCTCGCCCAGGACATCCTTACCGGAAATCCTCACGTTATCGAAAGTTACCTCACACTGTTTATCACCGGCTATTGTCTTGAGCAGTTTGCATCTTACTCCGGGAGTATTTGTGTCAACTATGAACAAGGTAATGCCATCCTGAGGATTTACCGCTTCATCGGTTCGGGCGACGCAGATAACGTAATCGGATACATGAGCATCAGGCACGAAAAGTTTGATTCCATTGATAACGTAGTCGCTTTCCTGTAATGCTGCTTTCGCCGTAACCGCATCCGCCGTGTACCGGGCCGAGGGTTCGGTCAGGGCCAGAGTGAAAATAAGCTTGCCTCCGGAAATACCAGGTAAATATTTCTGCTTCTGCTCATCGCTGCCAGCCTCGATAATGGCCGAAGCACCCAGCACAACTGTAGAGAAAAAGGGACTGAGGAAGCCAACCCTTCCCATCTCTTCCAACACGACGGTCAAATCAAGGAAGTCCCCTACCCCTCCATATTCTTCAGGGATAGAGAGTCCCATCAGGTTCATTTCCGACATTTTTCGCCAAAACTCGGGTGTATAGCCTTTTTCATCATCGACCATTTCCCGCAGGACTTTATCGGGATATTCACTACCCAAAAAATCCCTGGCCAGTGTTTGCATCATTTCCTGCTGCTCATTAAGAGCGAAATCCATGATTGGTCTCCATCAAGCTCATTTTAAACAAGTTATTATCTAAGGCGCGGCAGGTCGAGTCCGCGCTGGGCAATAACATCACGATCTATCTCAGAGGTGCCCTGTTCCAGACTATAGCCAAAGGAGCGGAGATAACAGGAAGGTATCCGACCGTACATGGGTACCCGGGCCGACCCCTCGGCTAACTGGCTGTATTGCCCCAGTAGCTGCATACCAAATTCCGATACCCGCTGGAGCAGTTCAAAGCTGTACATTTTGCTCATGGCCGATTCATGATTTGGTACTATGCCTTTACCCTGCATCCAGGTAACACGGTAATGAAGCATACGAGCAACTTCACAATCGGCTGTCAGCTGGGCCAGTCGATTTCTCATCAGGGGGTTCAGAAGGTTGTTTTCCCGGGCATATTCTGCCAGGTCTTCAATGTACGTAGACGCCACAGCATAAACCGTGTCAGTAGTCCGCTCATAATCGAGCAGTGACATCACCAGGTACCAGCCTTTATTCAGGCCACCGACCATGTTTTCCTTGGGGATGCGGACATCATCAAAAAAGACTTCATTAAACTCATGGTGTCCCGCCATATTGATGACAGGATTAACCGTTATTCCCGGTGTCTTCATATCAAGCAGGAAAAAGGTAAGGCCGCGATATTTCGGGGTGACTTCACGGTCTGTCCTGACTATCAAAGCATTCCAGTCGGCAAAATGAGCGTTAGTAGTCCATGTCTTCTGCCCGTTAACGACAAAACAGTTGGCCTCTTCCCTGGCAAAGACCTCTATTGAGGCGAGGTCGGAACCATGCCCGGGCTCACTGAGGGTCTCACACCACATTACCTTCCCCTGAGCGATTCCCGGTAGATGCTGTTTTTTTTGCTCTTCATTTCCCTTGAGCAGAAGAGCCGGTGCTACTATGCCAGCACCGATGGAATCATATCCCGGTGAATGATATCTGGACAATTCTTCTCTGAGAATCAATCTGTAGAACGGAGAGGCATCCTGACCACCGTACTCCCTGGGCCAGTGCATGGATATCCAGCCTCTTTCGCCCAGTTTTTCCGCTATTTTTCGATGTGTTTCTATCCAGTCCTCATGGCTGGACATATCAAAAAAGGTAACCCGGCTTTCCCGATACTCAGGTGGTGCTTCCTTCTCCAGGAACTCAGCTACTTCTTTACGGAAAGCCGCTTCTTCAGGAGTAAACGCAAAATTCACTATATTGACTCCCTGTGACTTAAAGACAAATATTACTAATGCGCTGGTTCTTACTTGCCAGTGAATTTGGGTGAGCGCCGGTAGTTCATTGCCGTAAGACCCTCGTTCAGGTCTTTGGTTAGAGCAATATCTGCCGATACCGTAGCTTCGATAAATAGCCCTGTCCTCTGGTCGGCCTGGGCGCCGTAATACATCAGTCCTTTAGCAAGCTTCTGGGCCAACGGAGCACCGTTCGCCAGCTTGGCGGCTATTTCATCCACCAGTGATTCGAATTTATCCGGTTCGGCGGTGAAATTCACCAGCCCCCAGTCGAGGGCTTTCTCCGCCATTACCGGCTCGGATAACAGCACCATTTCTTTAGCACGCGCCCATCCTATCAACCGACCAAGACGCTGTGTAGCGCCGGCCCCCGGAAGGAGCCCCAGAGTTAGTTCGGGGAGACGCAGCTGCGCTATTGTGCTCATTATCCTTATATCGCAGGCCAGGGCGAGCTCAAGTCCCCCGCCCATAGCCGCGCCATTGATAGCGGCAATTACCGGTTTGGGATAAGTTTCAATTCTGGTAAATACTTCGTGGGGCGCTTCGCTGAAATTAAACGCGTCATCCATCTGGCCTGTAGCGAATGCCGAGACATCAGCGCCGCCGCAGAAATTCGCGCCGGCACCGGTGATTACGATACACTGCACGCCGGTGTTTTTCTCAAGCTCACTGAGAGCTTTATCTATCTCCGTCATGAAGTCGGCATTAAAGGCATTAGCACGGTTAGGCCGATTCAGGATAAGCCTGGTTACCTTTGTTTCCTTATTAATCTCCAGTTTGACAAACTCATATTCTCCAGCGCCATAAGAGTAAAATCCTTCTCCGGTCTTTCTCCCCAGCTTTCCCTGCTTGACAAGTTTGGTTAATACCGAAGAAGCCTTATATCTGTCTTCTTTATATGTATCATACAGTCGGTTCAACTCATCTGCTATCCTTTCCAGGCCGGTGCTATCAGCCATCCTGAGGATACCTCTGGGGTAATTAAGACCGAGGAGAACGGCCGTGTCTATTTCTTCTCTCGTTGTAGCTTCCATTCCAATCAACTTGGCAGCTTCGTTCACGGCTGTGCACAGTACTCTTATCGGGTCGAAGTCTACACCGGCATTCATCGGGATTTCATTGGCCTTTCCTTCCGACCAGTCATAGTATCCCTTGCCCGTCTTTTTCCCGTAGTTGCCGGCCTTAAATAGTTCCTCCAGTATCGGCGCAGGGCCGTAGCTTTTGCCCATCGTCTCGCCGAAATACTCCATGACATGGTACTGCGTATCTATAGAGCCGCCGCCCAGTATATCCTGGAGTTCCAGCATTCCCATGGGGAGTCCCAGCTTATATCTTATGGCCGAATCGATTTCAAATGCGCTCTTGCCTTCGCCCTGGGCCAATGCCCAGTCGGCTTCGTTGGCCATATTGCAGAAAATGCGATTGGCGACGAATCCGGGAACGTCCTTGACGTGGACGACGGCCCGGCCCATGGCCAAAGCGGCTTTTTCGGCCATATTGATAGCCTCTTTACTGGTTTTCTCCCCGTGAACGATTTCCAGCAGAGTCATGCGGCTAGGGGGATTGAAATAGTGAGTGCCCACCACCATTTCCGGTCTCTTGGCAACCATGGCAATTTCAGCGATGCTGAGAGAAGAGGTATTGGTCGCGAAGACACAATCATCCGGACATAATGCGGTAACCTCTTTTAAGACGCTCTGTTTCAAGTCCATTATCTCAGGCACCGCTTCAATGATAATGTCAGCGTCTTTCACAGCCTCTTTAAGGTCGATGAGGAAGGTCATCCGGCTCATGTAGTCTTTCTTGGCTGCCTCAGACAATCTACCCCGGCTGATTCTTCTGTCGTAGTTACCTTCTATTAGCTGGCGGCCCCGCTCCAGAAATTTCTCCTCAATGTCCCTGATTTTAACATCGTATCCGGCTTCAGCGGCCAGGGCGCCTATCTGCGCTCCCATGGCACCAGCCCCGATTACAGCGACGTTCTTTATCTCCTTCATGTCTTACAGCCCCTTTCCAGCGTTTTTCACACAGATGTTGAGCCGCCTATTTCACAGGCTCAAAGGCATAGTAAACCCTGTCACATATCTTGGTCTCTTTCTTAACATCTATCGGATGCGAGGGTACGTTAAAGACTATGAACTTGACCTCATCCCCTTCTTTAAGCTCACCTTCGGCACAGTTTACAATACGCGCCAGCAACTGCTTCAGTGGGCTATCCTTGCCGAAATCCAGCCAGGCCATGATTAACGGAAGCTCAAAACCGATGGGGGCACCGGCCTGGGTCTCGGTAAAGGTAACTACCTTGGCCCTCTGTGGCAGTTCTACCCATTCCAGTTCCTCCGACCAGCACTTGGGACATATCACACCGGGTGGATAGGCAATATGTCCGCATTTCTGGCACTTGGTGGTGGTAAACTTACCTTCCCTGAGATTTTCATAGAATGGGTATATCCGGTTAAATTCCTGGCATTCAAAAGGCCACATATCCATCTCTGATATGTATGTGCCTTCCAGAGCCGGGGTCCCGACAATTTTTACTTCTTTAATATCAGACATCTCTTTCTCCTTATGTGAATCTCTAAAGTGATTTATTCGACTGGTTCCTTACCGTAAATCACTACCGTGTGCTGAGCACAGGTGCCGCTCAAATTATGTGCCAGGCCAAACTCGGCGTTTTTCACCTGATTTATGGCCCTGCCCTGGAGCTGCTTGCATATCTCGATTGACTGGCGGGCTCCGGAGGCACCAAAGGGATGCCCGACGCTTATAAGGCCACCATCGGTATTAACGGGAAGTTCGCCGTCAAGATTGATAGCACCTGAGGCCACGTAATCGCCCCCCTCCCCCTTCTTGCAGAAACCAAGCTCTTCCATTTCAATAATCTCCGATATGGAAAAGCAGTCGTGGACCTGGGCCACGTCTATATCTTTGGGGGTGAGCTGCGCATTTTTATAAGCCACCTCACCGGCTTTCTTCAGATGCGGCCACTCGGCCAGGGTTTCACCCGGCCACCCGGCTGACATGCTGTGGGTAGCGTGTTGGCCAGTGCCGCGGATATAGACCAGCGGCCTGTCCGATAGCTCTTTGGCTCGTTCCTCCGAGGCAATGATAACAGCGGACGCACCGTCGGAGAGGGGACAGCAGTCATAGAGACCGAACGGGTCGGCAATTATCCTGGCTTCCAGCGCTTCCTGCAGTGTGAGTGTCCTCCCGGAGAAGTGACCTTTGGGATTGGTGGTACCGTAATTGTAGTTGGCTACGGAAACATGAGCCATCTGCTCTTTGGTCGTTCTGTACCGCTTCATGTGCATTTTAGCAATCATCGCAAAAAACGGCGGCGGTACACCCAAGCCCATGGCAGAGTCCCAATCGTGGTCGTTTACCATCAACTGTGTGTAGTTCGTTTCCCATCTCTGCGGCATATAAACCTTCTCCGCGCCGGTCACCAGGATTACCTCGGCAATTCCGCTCTCTACCAGTCCCTTGGCCACGATAATACCGGAATTGGAACCGGCACACAGGGTGTCCAGCCGGATACAAATCGACGTCGGTTTTAATCCCAATCTGTGCACCACGAGCGGGGCCGTATTCAGGGCCGAGGAATGCCTCCCTGCCATGGTGGTGCAGACGATAAGCCCATCGATATCCGCAGGCTTCAACGCCGGGATATCATCGGAGCAGGCCTTGGCAGCCTCCTGAAACATATCAAGTAAATGTGCCTGCCTTACCCCGAATTTACTTGTTCCCCCGCCGACTATTACCGCATTCTTCTTCTGTACCATATGTAACATCTCCTTCTGATATAAGTCATGTAGTTAAGGAAATAATAGGTCTTTCTCCTAAGTGAAACACTCACCAACCGCGACGCTATTCAGACCATACTAATAATACCAGAAATTATCAGCCAGCGTAAAGTGGTACCTGCTGGCAACACTACTTCAGATAGTGATATTTGACAGGCACGATGCTGAAACTATAATATTTAAAATGCTGACTATTGCATTTTGGTTTTTTAGAAAGGAGTCGACGTATGGCTAAAAGTGACGAGAAGGTGATTCTAACTACCCTGTGGTCAGCCGGCTGCGGTTCCCACGGCGGCTGCGGTGCCGAGATTTATGTCAAGGATGGCAAAGTAGTCAGGGTTGAAGGAGACAGGAACCACCCTCATAATTACGGCAGACTCTGCCCCAAGGGTCTGGCCATTTCCCAATATATGTACCATCCCGACAGGGTAACGCACCCTCTCAAACGCGTTGGAGAAAGGGGCGAAGGCAAATGGGAGCGTATCACCTGGGATGAAGCCTTTGATACCATTGAGGCAAAGCTCAAGGATATCCGCAATAAACACGGTGCCGAATCGGTAATTTTCTGCCAGGGTACAGGGCGGGATATCGGCGGTCCCATCACCTTTCTCATGTATGCCTACGGCAGCCCCAACTGGGTGCAGGTAGGCCTCGCCGGCCATGCCTGCTATACGCCGAGGCTGGGTGCGATGTTCGCGACTCAGGGCTCCTACAGTGTCGTGGATGCATCCCAGTTCCTTGAGAAGCGCTATGACGACCCCGAATGGGTGGTACCAAAATATATCATTTTATGGGCACAGAATCCGATTCCCGGCTGCCATGACGGTTTTTTCGGCCACTGGATTATTGATTGCATGAGGCGGGGTTCCAAGCTAATCGTTATCGACCCTCGCTCTACCTGGTTTTCATGTCGGGCCGACGTACATTTACAATTGCGACCCGGCACTGACGGCGCCATAGCGCTGGGTATGCTCAACGTTATCATTAACGAGGGACTGTATGATAAAGAGTTTGTGGAGAAATGGACTTATGGTTTCGATGAGCTTAAAGAGAGAGTCCAGGAATATCCTCCGGATAAAGTGTCCGAGATTACGTGGGTGCCTGCGGAGCTTATTATCCAGGCTGCCCGACTCTATGCCACGAATAAACCTTCGTCCATTCAGTGGGGCGAGCCGGTGGACGCTATGCCCGCCGGTAGCGTCGTGGCGCAGGCAATTAATCACCTCTGGGCTATTACCGGTAATATTGATAATCCCGGCGGTAACGTTATTGCCACCCGTTCTCACGGCGTTACCACCTACCCGTTCAGCACCGCGGAGCTTACCGAACTTTACGGTGAAGAGTTGGTGAAAAACCTGAACGAAAAGCGCATTGGCGCCAATGATTATCCCATGATAAAGAATTTCCGGGGTTGGGTGCAGCCGGACGTGCTCATTGAGCAGATGGAGACCGGGAAACCATATCCGGTCAAGGCCGCCTGGATACAGACCTCCAATATCATCGGGGGTCAGGCCGCTGACCCTAAACGTCACTACGAGGCTATGAAGAAGCTTGACTTTATTGTCGTTGTTGACCTCTTTCAAAATCCCACCAGTATGGCGCTGGCTGATATCTTTCTCCCCGCCACCACTATCTGTGAAAAAGAGAGCTTCCGCTCTTGGTGGCAGCCCCTGTGCGTTTCCCAGAAGGCCGTTGATGAAGTTGACGAGTGTAAGTCCGACTGGGATATCAATCTGGAGCTGGCCAAGCGACTCACCACCAACCCCATCAAGTACAATAACGCCAGAGAGCTTTTTGAGGAGCGCCTGAAGACCGGCAATACCAGCTTTGACAAACTGGCGTCTAAAGGCGGCTGGGAATACCCGCCGGCGGGCCCTTTCCGCCCCTACAACCGACATGAAAGAGGCCTGCTGCGTGGCGATGGCCAGCCCGGCTTCGATACTCCTACCGGCAAGGTGGAGTTCTACTCCAAGAGATACGAAGAATGGGGACTTGACCCGCTTCCCTACTACGAAGAGCCGGCCGAAAGTCCGGTATCAACACCGGATGTATACAGGGAATACCCGCTCATACTGACGACGGGGCGTCGTTCACCGGTCTTCTTCCATGCCGAGCATCGCATGATTCCGTGGCTCCGCGAGCTTGACCCCGACCCCGAATTTGAAATACACCCCGATACTGCCAGAGACCTTAATGTTAGCAATGGCGAATGGGTCTATATTGAGAGCAAGCGAGGCAGAGTCAAATTCAAGGCCAAGGTTACCGCAACCGCCCATCCAAAGGTCATTACGGCGCCACACGGCTGGTGGCTGCCGGAGACTGACGGCAGGGCACCAAACTTCTTCAGCACATGGGACCATAATATCAACGTTCTTACTTCCATGGGTAATCAGTCCAAATCCGGTTTCGGCGGTACCAACTACCGAGCAAGCCTCTGCCGCATTACCAAAATTAAGGACTGAAAGGAGCAATTATGCCACGAAACGGCTTGTTTATAGAATACGAATACTGTACCGGCTGCCATTCCTGTGAGGTGGCCTGCAAGCAGGAGCACAACTTCTCCGACGGCATGGTCGGCATCAGGGTAGACGAGGTTGTTACCGTAGGGCCGGATAAAGTCCACATAGATTTTATCCCATTTACTACCAGGTTCTGCGACCTCTGTGCGGTAAAGACCGAAGGCGGGGAACAACCCGCCTGTGTCAAGCACTGTCAGGCAATGTGCATGGCCTATGGTCCCATTAGTGAACTGACTAAAGCTATGGAAGCTAAACCGAGGTCAATCATCCTGGCACCCAGATAACCTGACCCTCGTAGATTTGCAGTTCTTTAAGCCGAGCAGTCCGCACAGGCTTCAGCAAAACATCGCATCGCTCACGGAATATTGGAAACGGCTCTATAACAGGAGACATTGTTTATGTATGGTTGGATGGGCAAGATACTTCATGTAGACCTGAGTAGCGACAAAATAACCGAATTTTCAACACAGCCTTATGCCGAGAAATACCTCGGTGGGCGTGGTATTGCCTCCAGGCTTTACTGGGAGACGGTGACACCCGAAATCGGAACGTTTGAGCCGGAGAACTGCCTCATCTTCATGACTGGCCCTTTGGTGGCTACCGGCGCTCAGGGGGCTACAAGAATGTCGGTTGTCGGCAAATCACCGATGACCTACCCCGAGGGATATTGCTATGGTAATATCGGCGGCTTTTTTGGAGCCGAGTTGAAGAAGGCAGGCTATGACGGTATCGTGATTACCGGGCGTGCGCTCAAGCCGGCCTACCTGTATATTCACAACAATAGAGTCGAGTTTCTCGATGCTTCATCACTTTGGGGACAGGGTGCCTACCGGGTGGAAAAGATGCTTCAGCAGTCTCACGGCGAAAGAGCACGATTTCTCACTACCGGCGTGGCCGGTGAAAATCTGGTAAGGAGCGCCGTAATTTTCGGTTCCCATCAATCTACAGCCACGGCTGGCTTTGGGGCCGTGATGGGTTCAAAGAACCTGAAAGCTATCGTCGTTAGAGGTACCGGTAAACCTGCGGTGGCCGACCCTGACAGACTCAGGGAGCTGAACCGCTATACGATTAAGATATGCAAGCGAGTCCACCTGGCCATCCCCCCGATGATAACGGCGACCAATCATGGTCATCTGCTGGAGGTTATTGGTAAAGGAGGCTGTGACCGGTGCGGCTTAGTATGCATCAGGAACCTTTACCGCTACGGCCAGAAGCTTGAGGGATATCGACGCTGCCAGTCCATGGAATATTACATGCCCTGGAGATACGGCCATGATGATGAGCCGGTGGACACATTATTCGATGCTCCAACACTTGCCAATGACTATTCCATAGGCACCTTTGAGCTTCAGAATATTATCGACTGGCTCTATGCCTGCTACCAATCAGGTAGTCTTACTGACGAAGAAACCGGCCTTCCGCTATCAAAAATTGGCACCAGGGAGTTTCTGGAAAAGCTGCTGTACTCAATTGCTTATCGAGAGGGCTTTGGTAATATCCT
>JAUWYU010000100.1 GCA_030615655.1 Dehalococcoidia bacterium | reverse complement strand
ATACGGATGCTTTTTCAGAACTGATGAAAAAATATCTGAAGGGTGAATTCTGGGTTACCGAGGTCCAGATTGCCTCCGGACAGTTTCCGCATGGTGACATCAGCGAGGAGGAGCATGCCGAACTGATTGTTAAAGGGTACGTGACCGCCTTTGCCAATGGCGCCCAGAAGGTTTTCTATACGGTCTATCTGGCTGACTCCCATATGCCGCCGGACTTTCGTGGTGCCGCTCTTCTCGATATCTATGGTAAGAAAAAGCCGGCCTACCTGGCTTTTCAGACGATGGTAAATAAGCTTGAGTTCTTCACCGAAGCCAGGAAAATCGCCACCGGGCAATATGGGTTTATCGTTGATGACAAACCTGTCTATGTATTATGGGGAAATGGTGATTTAGCGCCGGAAATCGCCGGTAAGGTCAGAGTAACGGATATTTACGGCAACGAAACGATACAGGATGCTGCCGAGATTACGCTAACGGGAAGCCCTGTTTTCGTGGAAATAGAACAGGATATTATCGAGTGAAGTGCTTTATTCTGCGATGCCAGCTTAATCGCTGCTGTCATTCTACCTTATATACTTTGCAGAGTAGTGCCGTGAGGTCGGGAGAGCCATACATCGGGTCACAGTGCTCATTTGAAGTGAGAACGTTCGGATTGGATGTCAAAAGGCCATGAAGCGGCCCCGGCTCCTCGGGATAGAAGCAGTTAGCGGTAGCCATGACAACTCCCGGGTGTATTCCGGGGAATAGCCTTGCTTTTTGCTTGATTCTGCCCCTTGGCGACTCAATCCAGGCCCAATCACCATCTTCAATACCCAGTTTCCTGGCCGTCTCGGGGTGAATTTGAACAATCGGGTCTTTCTGGAAGCTCCTGAGCCAAGGAATATTCCGGTACTGAGAGAGGAAATAGAATGGTTGACGGTAACCGGTCGAAAGTACCAGGGGGTATTCCCTGGCCAGTTCCGGAGTTGAATATGGACTTTCGCCGGGCTCCTGAAAGTAGGGCAGAGCGTCATACCCCATACTTTCCAGTACAGTTGAAAACAGTTCGAGCTTGCCAGTCGGTGTGGGGAAACCGCCACCCTCTCTCCAGTAATCGGTCTTGTATTTATAGTATATCTGGTCTTCACCCATTTTAGCCAGAAAGCCTTTCTGGCTGAACTCCTGCCATGTCAGGCTGGCTTTTCTTAACTGGTAGTCCAGCATCGCTTCGACATTCTCGAACCAGTACTGGGGTGCCACCCTCTTACCAAGTTCGTTGAATATCTTGTTGTCAGGCCAGGCCTCACCCGGTGGGTCAACAGTCTTGTTGATGGCTTCAATCATAAAGCGTGGATGCATGTTATAGATATCGTCCATCTCCAGCCAGTGAGCCGCCGGCAGCACGATATCGGCATGTTCTGCCATCGGTCCCATGAACTGGTCAACGTGTGCGAGGAAGTCCAGGTTTAGCATCGCCGGTATCACCTCATTGGTGTTGGCCAGGTGTAGTATCTGTTGTCCTCCCACGCTGAACCATACCTTCACTACCGAATCACCGTTCAGTAGCTGCTTGATAACACTATCGGAATGGGCGGTACGGGCGGCGCCCATCTTATGGACATCACTGCCAACTATCCCTTTGCGCATCTCGTCAGTGAGGGGAATCTCAAAGAAGAAGTCCTCCAGCAGTCCCGTATCCGGCACCATCCAGCTCATCATGCTGCCCGGCCTCTCGATATTACCGGTTATGGCCATCAAACATATTATCGCCCTCAACGTCTGGCCACAGTTGGCCTGTCGCTCTAAGGAGCTGCCGATCTGAATGCATCCCGGGGTGTCTACGGCAAACGCCCTGGCCGCCTTGATGATATCTTCGGCCGACAGCCAGGTAATTTCGGCTACTCGCTCGGGGGTGTACTCTTGGACTCTCTCTTTGAGCTTATCGAAACCGTAGGTCCAGTTTTCAACAAAGTCTTTATCGTAGAGTTCTTCGTTTATGATGATATTTATCATGCCCAATGCCAGGGCAGCGTCTGTTCCGGGCCTGATTTGTAGCCAGAGGGCGGCCCTGGAAGATAGGGCTGTTTCTCTCGGGTCGACCACAATCAGGTTCTTTACGTGCCTCAGGGAGTTCAAATACCATACGGCCATCTCGGCATCGGCGCTGCTTATCTCCAGCTGTTTGGCCCAGGATATCTGTGTTTTGGGGAACTCTCCTCCCCAGCCATGATAGTCGCAGTACAACCGACCATAACCGGTTACCAGTCCGTATAAGCCGATACGCGGGCTGTGACAGATATAACCGGGGGTTATGATGTTAGCGGTGCCAATGGACCTGGCGAGGCGGTGCGTATACCTGTTATAGCCGCGGCCAGTCCCCTGGGATACGGCTATGGAGGATGGGCCGTATTTCTCTATAGATTCCTTCATCTTGTCGGCAATGGTATCCAGGGCTTCATCCCAGCTTATTCTCTGCCATTTACCTTCGCCCCGTTCACCTGTTCTCTTCAGGGGATACTTCAAGCGGTCGGGATGGTTAATATGCTGAATGCTTGATAATCCTTTGGAGCACATCGTACCCCAGGTCGGAGTGTCCGGATTACCCTCGATATGGGTGATAGCGCCATCCTCAACGGTAACGAGAACGCCGCAGCCGCCGTGACAGCTTTTACAGGTGGTCTTTATTATTTTCCTCTCACTCATGATGTTATTCCATATTATAGCTTGCTTATCCGGTAACCGGCAGTCAGTTAATTCTGGTTACTGACTGTTAATGAGCCGTGGCAACCAGTGGCTTATAGGCACCAGCTTTCAGAACGCAGTACCTCAGCGCCAGCCCACCGGCAACCTCGCAGGCTACGCCGGTGACCAGCAGGGCCGACTCTACTTTGACGACGAAGTAGCTGGAAAAGGCGATGGCCAACGGTATGATGATGCCGAGGACTACTATACCTATCCAGAAGATGGGGGCAACACTGCCCCGCATCTGCTCTATTACCGACTGCTTTCCTGTCGGCTCTCGATTGGCTGCCGCCCAGAGGTATATGGCGATAATTAAAGCATTGATTATCAGCAGCCAGCGACTCCCTGTCTCGGCGGCCATGATATCGACATGCCCTCCATTCAGGGCGATAACGACCGACAGCCCGAATCCCCCCAGTATGCCGCACAAGACGAACAATACTGGTAGTAGAGCCGAATTCCAGAAAGGCACGGCCTTGACCGTGTTCAGGATAAAACCGGTGTACACTGTTACGGCCAGTGCCATGATTCCGGCTAAAACCTTGAATACAATTTCGCCGGCAGTTCCAGGCAGCCAGTAAGAGAAAACGAGCTGTATCGCCGTGAAAACAACAAACAGAAGAACAAATATCAGACCTCTGGCCAGCCATGAAGTTTGTGGCCTGAAGATAATTCTCCAGAAACGCGTCGGTTTGCCCAGAAAAATAAGGTGGGCTCCGCCTTTGATAACAGCTATAATCAGCCAGCTTATGAACATACCCCAAAGGCTGTTAAAGTACAAAGATACCAGATACAACCCGCCGCCGAGCCCGCCGGCATAGAAAGCAATCCAGAGGAATATCCCTCTTCGGTCAATCCACTCTGTCTGCCGGGTGTATCTTATCATCCATTCATGGACTTCCAATTTACTTCTCCCTTCTAATCAGATGTGTCTGCATAGCCTATTTTACCGTCAATGAAGTATATCGATGGGTCTGTGTCGTATTCCGGATGGAGCTGGAATCCTTCCCTCTCCCTTATTAGACCGGCGACTTCACTGTTTGGGTCATCCAGGTCGCCGAAGGTCAGCGCTCTGGCCGGGCAGGTATTCACGCAGGCGGGAGTAGCTTCACGGTCGGTTCCCGGCCGCAAACCCCTGGCCAGACCGGCATCAATCCTCTCCGCGCAAAAGTTGCACTTCTCCGTCGTTCCTACCTGATGGGCATATAGTATTTTACCCGCCTTTTCAAAGTCGGTCAGACTTTCACCGGGGAAAAAGCCTTTGTCCTTGTCCCTGGAAAGAAATGTCCGGTTCTGATAGGGGCAGGCGATGATGCAATATCGGCAGCCGACGCACATGTCCTGGTCAACCCAGACTATTCCGTCGGCACGCTGCTGGGTGGCCCCGGTGGGACATACCTCGATGCAGAGCGCCTCCTGGCACTGGTTGCATCGTACCGAGTATGTCGATACAACAGGTCTGTCACCGCCTGTTTCCAGTGCCATTAGCCTTGGCCAGGACATGCCCATAGGGAGAAAGTGCTCGATTCGGCAAGCGGCTATGCACGCATAGCATCTTGCGCAACTTGTTAAATCTACGACCATTCCCCATCTCATAAAACGTACCTCTATTATAGATTACCAGAATGCAAAGTAAATGTCAACTATTGATATAGTAATGCGCAGATAATTGATGGTAGGCTATGTGTTTCAGCTTCTTAATTGTTGTAATAATGCAGAAACCGTAAATTACGAGTCACTTTAACTACGGTATGTCTTTGTTGGAAAAAGAACTGACGAGATATAGAGGGCGTGGCTGTGCTTTGTAGAGATAGATGATGCTCTGAAAATAGATACGTGAAGTTTGACAGGATATCGCGTAATGTTATAATGAGACCGTTTACCGTGAAGTCTATTTGTCATTCCATTATAATTTTCAGGAGGAAAAGATGAGCAGTGAAAAGCAAGCCATAGTCGCTACGAAATCCGGGAAGGTGGAGGGGAGCTATCAGGACGGACTCTACGTGTTCAAGGGGATTCCATATGCCGCGCCGCCGGTCGGAGAGCTGCGCTGGATGCCGCCGCGACTCGTAAAGCCATGGGATGGCGTACGGCCGGCGAAGAAATTCGGGGCGATTGCCCCACAGAATCCGATGCCTTTTACCGCACCGGGAGCGCCTTCATTTGAAGGTATATCTCAAGACGAAGACTGCCTGTTCCTGCACATCTGGACGCCAGGGCTGGATGATGCCCGCCGTCCGGTCATGTTCTGGATTCATGGCGGTGCCTTTATCATGGGTTCCGGCAGCGAGCCCTTCCTGGAGGGTGGTAAACTGGCCAGGCGCGGTGATATCGTCCTTGTCAGTATTAACTACCGACTTGGCATGCTGGGTTTTCTGAATCTGAAGGAAGTAACTGGCGGTAAAATACCGGCTACTGGCAACGAAGGACTGCTCGACCAGGTAGCGGCTTTGGAATGGGTGCATAATAACATCGCTGCTTTCGGTGGCAACCCGGATAATATCACCGTTTTCGGTTTTTCCGCTGGCGGCATGAGTATCGGCAACCTGTTGAGTATGCCTCTGGCGAGAGGTAAATTCCATAAGACTATTAACCGCAGCGGCGCCGCCAATGTTGTTGGCCCGCTGGATGGTGCAGTTAAAATATCTGAACAATATGTTAAGATTTTCAATTTGAATGGTAAGGATGTTGATGCTTTACGTAAGCTTAAAACACAGGAACTGCTCGATGGCCAACAGCAACTGGGGATGAAGCTGCGTGAGACTGAATACAGGATAACACCGTTTCAACCGGTTGTTGATGGGAATATTCTTCCGGAATGGCCCATTGAAGCGATTAGAAAGGGTTCGGCTAAAAACGTCGTTATTATGGCAGGCAACTCACTTGATGAATTGAAAGCGGCGAATATGATGGACCCCGCCTTGCGTGATATGGACGAAGCGGGATTGTTCAAAAGGTTAAATGACCTGTTGCCGCCGGACCTGGTTCCAGGACTGGTAAACGCTTACCGTGATGCCCTGAAAAAACGCGGTTCTAAGGCTGACCCGCCTGACATTATGGGGACCATTAGTGTCGACCTAATGTTCCGGATACCTACCATCCGGCTCGTTGAAACTCAGCGTGATAACGGCGTTCCTGCTTATAACTACCTGTTCACCTATAAATCACCCGCAATGGGCGGTGTTCTGGGCGCTATGCACGGACTGGATAATCCTTTCCTTTTCGGAAATCTTGATGCCGATTTCTGTGGCTCCGGCCCGGAAGTAGAGAGTCTTGCCGAAAAGATACAGGATTCCTGCGTTGCTTTTGCCCGTACCGGCGACCCC
>JAUWYU010000049.1 GCA_030615655.1 Dehalococcoidia bacterium | reverse complement strand
GCCGCCTGCCGAACTGCGCCAGAATGTTACTTCTCGCGGCGGCACTACCGAGCGTGCATTACAGGTCTTCGAGAAAGGCGGGTTCGCCGACCTCGTCAGGGAAGCGGTCAGGGCGGCGTATGACCGGGCTAAGGAGCTGGGAGGTTAGACGGCGGTTAGTTCTGCTTGTTTCTGGCATATATCCGGCCATGAGAGCCGCCAGGTTGAATCCCATTGACGCCCTGCACTATGAGTAGTAGAATATTGGGGAAAACAGGGGAAGGGTCTATTTAGTGGATATGAGCTGGCTTGATATCGTTATTCTGATATTGATAGTGATTCCCATTTTGATCGGACTTAAAATCGGAATCATTAAAGCGGTTCTATCCTTAGCCGGGGCAATAGTCGGCGTCATTCTGGCAGGGCGTTATTATGTTTCGTTTGCTGAGAGCCTTGCCTTTATTTCTGAGCCCAGTCTGGCCAAGATCACCGCCTTTGCCATTATTCTAATAGGGGTGATGGTAATCGCTGCCGTACTGGCTTCGCTGATAAAGAAAGTCGTTTCGGTGGTGCTGCTGGGATGGGTAAACCGCCTGGGTGGCGCTATTTTCGGTTTTGTGCTGGGGGCTATCTTCTGCGGGGCGCTACTTGCCATGTGGGTTAAGTTTCTGGGTATCGGCGACGCTGTGTCCGGTTCAGCCCTGGCAAACTTACTGCTGGACAGCTTTCCGATAGTACTGGCATTTTTACCCGCCGAGTTTGACTCAATCCGCTCTTTTTTCCAGTAATGAAATCTGCCTGGCATGCAGTTGTACCTTTTCACATCTGCTATCTAAAAAACGCCAAGGTCTTGCCTTATTAAGGTAAAACAGGTCAACTGCACTATTAATTAATTAGCGGGCAACTGCCGTCTTAGTTTTATATATTCCAAAGTGTAGCCAGTATAGAGCTTCTGCTACCTAGCCAGATATCTCACTACTTCTTAGGATGGTCCGGGTCAGGTATACAGGCATCAACGGGGCAAATTTCCGAGCACTTGGACGAATCATAATGCCCTACGCATTCAACGCATTTATCGGGGTCGATGACATACGCTGTTTCTCCCTCGCTGATGGCGCTGACCGGGCACTCCGGTTCACAGGCTCCACAGCTGATGCATTCGTCCGTTATCTTATAAGCCATTCAATTTACCTCCTGAATCTTTCCCTAAAAATCTCTCTCATCAGGTTTCTTTTTCCAAACGGGCTCTATACTTTACTGGTACCCTTCTTTCTTAGGGCTTCAGCGACGTGTTTGGGAGCCAGGCTGTTGATATCGCCGCCCAAGCTGGCGACCTCCTTCATTAAGCGGGAACTGAGGAACTGGTACTCATGGCTGGCCATGAAGCAGACGAGCTCCAGCCCGGGCGATAACTTACTGTTCATCATTGCCATTTCAAATTCCCTTTCAAAGTCGCCGCTCATTCTC
Organism: Dehalococcoidia bacterium; assembly: GCA_030615655.1. Classification (GTDB taxonomy): domain Bacteria; phylum Chloroflexota; class Dehalococcoidia; order Dehalococcoidales; family RBG-16-60-22; genus JAUWYU01. The sequence goes on along the minus strand of JAUWYU010000049.1, from coordinate 7,602 downwards.
AGTCCGCGTACGATAACTTGGGCGTTAACCTGCTTGGCGAAATCAACTGTTATTCCAGCATAGGATTTTACTTCGACTTTCGGTAAGTGGGCTACGGCACGTGTGGCCAAGTCTACCCGCTCCTCCAGGGAGAAGGTAAGATACTTGTCCGGGGTGGCGAAGATACCTAAAATTACTTTTTCAAAAAGCCTGGAAGCTCTGATGGCGATATCGATATGTCCGTTGGTTATCGGGTCAAAGCTACCCGCGTAGAGAGCGATGGTCAAGGCATAACCTCCTTTTGGTATATTGAAATGCAGCTGTCACCATGGCGGTGTTCTTTAATAAGGTTTAGTGTGGCGTAGCTTGAATTAAGGGGCAGGTGGGGGGAGTGGGTCACTACTACCGTTGAGTCTGTGCCGACTAATCTGGAGTTTGCCAGTTGTGTGATGAAATTACCTATCGACGAATTAGAATAGGGTGGGTCCATCAGTATAACGTTGTACTCCTTATCAAGAAAGGAAAGTGCCTTGAAGACACTGCAGCAGTAAATGTGAGCCTGTGCCGACAGCTTTGTCTTCTCTAAATTTTCCTTAATTATACCACAACACCGTGGTTCACTTTCAACAAAGTCTACCCAGCCGGCACCGCGACTGAGAGCCTCAATACCCAGGGCACCGCTGCCGGAAAACAAGTCAAGCACCTGCGTCCAGTCGCTGGCAACATTTTCCAAGATGGAAAAGATGGCTCCCCGCACTAAATCTGTTGCCGGACGGGTTGTCGTTCCCTTCGGGAACTTCAGTCGGTGTCCCTTTGCCTTGCCAGTAATAACTCGCATATCCGGTATAAGGCGTATTAATGCTTATCTCTGGTTGGTCTGACAGGATAAAGCAATAGAATCGCTAAATAATAGGATAACCAGTTAAAATAGAATTGTCAATAATAGGATGATTGGTATCATCTAGGGGGAGTACCCTCGGAGAATCGGGGCTAATCGCTTCATTTCAGAACGCATGGCACGCATTACTCCTACATATCTATGCAGGTAGGCGACAGGGTCTTCACTGTCCCGCCGCAGCATGGCGAAGTACGGTGCACTGGGAATGTAATTAATGACGGCGAATACGGGCAGTGCCTCCAGTTCCTCTTGCCGTAACTCTGAGTTCCGTATATATTCCTCCAGGAACGCCTGTGCCGTGCCGGCGCGGATGGTGTGCGCCCTGCGATAAGGGCGTCCGAAATTGTATATCCCCAGTGAGATATCTTCAACTCTAAAACCACGATGGACTGCATCGAAATCAAAGAGTCCTCGCATTTCATCTCCGACGAAGACCATATTGCGACCGTGGTAATCCCCATGCACCCAGGCCAGGCGAAGGGCGGAGTTTCTTTCCAGGGGCCATTCGCGTACCAGTTCAGACACGTGCTCGCGGATGGAGGCAAGCTCGTTATCCACGCCCATACCGGAGAAGAACTCCTCCAGCATACGGAGTTCTCCCTCCGTGTCCGTCCACCAGTCAGGTACCCGGCTGATATCGAGTTCGACTTCCTGGAGCTGGAAACTTTCGGAAACGGTGTGGAACCGGGCGAGACGCCGCGCGGCTTCGGCAACCTGCTTCGCCCGACTGAAATCATGTTCAGTGCCTTCAACAAAAGCAAACAGAGCCCAGGGCGCACCCTCTTTAACTGTCAGCACATCGCCGGTGATAGTCCTTATTATCTTCGAGGTGGGGAACCCGGAACTTTCAAGGTGCTGCTGGAAGTAGAGCTGGAACCTGACGCGGGCTTCCTGGTAATTCCGACGGTAGTGCCTGAGAACATAGCGATGCCCGGACCTATCTTCAATGAGAAAATTGTCATTTCGTGTGCTGGCCTCAAGTACGTTAAGCACTTTAGCATCCGGAAGCGGGTACTGTGAAAGGACACCTGAGAGCAGTGGGTCCGATATGTTTAATGACGCCATGTTTGCAGCACTTTCTACCAGCGTTAAGGCTCAGAGTGATGATATATGACGCGGACGGCGCGGGTCAAATGTAGCCGGAAGGGGGGACAGGGCAGGGTGCTCTCATGCTCCATACCGGCAAGCGGCGGATTTTAACCCGGTAAAAACGATAAGGCTGTGAGCTATAAGCACCCACAGCCTTAATAAGGTCTCGGAAGATTTATATTATCCAGAAATAACTTAGCATCAGAAATCCTGGCCCGGCAGCAGGATGCGGTGTAAGCCGCAGCATCGACAACGCTCGTACTGGCGGGGGACTTTATACAGGCCTTTGCGGCCACAGCACGGACAGGTTACCAGTTTTATTCCGTTACTGTTTCCCCGTTTACCATTATGTCCGTTTGTTATACCGTTAGCAGCCACGTCATTTCATCTCGCGGTATATTCTTATTCGTTGTCCCGGCTGAGCACCGTGTACTCACCGCATGTCCTCGCTACCCGTTATTTCTGTTGTTAAATTGCTTTCATAGAAATTTTTTACTGAAAACGGCGCTGTTGTGCCGTTTCGGCCGGCGCTTCCACCGGAGTGGTTGTATGGCGTCGGTGACTGTAGAGCGGACGGCGCAGGAAAGAGGGGACATCCAGCTCCTCTTCAGTCTTGAGGCCTCTGAGAAGTGTTGTGAGTTCGTCCTCCTGCTCTGCCGACCCGATTTGAGCCAGCTTGGTGGTGAATCCGGTGGTAATCAGGGTAATCCTCACCTCGCTGTCCATAGTCGGTTCATTGGCGACGCCGAAAATGATGTTGGCGTCAGGGTCGACCGCCAGCTTGATGACATCGGCAGCCTGGTTGACTTCGTGCAGGGTGAGGCTGCTGCCGCCGACAATATTAAACAGGACGGCCTTGGAACCCTCGATGGAAACGTCCAGCAACGGACTGGCCAGCGCTTCTTTAGCGGCATCGGTGGCCCGGTTTTGCCCGGAACCTCTGCCTATGGACATCCAGGCCGGACCGGCGTCTTTCATCACCGCCTTAACATCGGCGAAGTCAAGGTTAATCATGCCGGGGGTGGTGATAACCTCGGCGATGGCCTGTACACCGTGTCTCAGCACGTCATCGGCCAGCCTGAAAGCGCTGTCCACACCGGTCTTCTGGTCACAGAGAGCGAGCAGTCGGTCATTGGGGATTATAATAAGGGTGTCAACTTTGTCCAGCAGGTTGCTGATACCCTCATCCGCCACCTCGCAGCGATGGGCACCTTCAAAGGTGAACGGTTTGGTGACCACGGCGATGGTAAGAGCGCCGCCGGTTTTGGCCGTTTCGGCGATAATTGGCGCCGCGCCGGTGCCGGTGCCGCCGCCCATGCCGGCGGTGACAAATACCATATCAGCCCCGGAGATGAGTTCCTTGAGTTCATCGCGGCTTTCCTCGGCTGCTTTGGCTCCCATGGTAGGGTCGCCACCTACACCCAGACCCTTCGTCATCTTCGTTCCAAGCTGTATACATTGGGGGGCTTCGCAAATAGCCAGGGCCTGGGCATCGGTATTCATGGCGATGAATTCGACGCTCTGAATATTCTCTCTGACCATGCGGGTAACGGCATTGCAGCCGCCACCACCTAATCCGATAACCTTAATTCTGGCTGGATTAGCTACAAAACTTGTTCTTGCCATCTTCCTCCTCCTTTTGAGTAGTGCTTAAGATTGATTTTCTGTTTTAGCGGAACAGCTTTCTAAGCTGGGAGACTAGTCGGTTCAGGGCACCGCTAAATATTGCTGACCTCCAGGACTTCTTGCCTTCGTGTCTGGTTCCCCAGAGCAGCAGGCCGACACTGGTGGCATAGGCGGGGTCTCGAAGCACGTCAGCAATGCCGGAGATATCAGTAGGGGTGCCAACCCTTACGGGGAGTCGGAGCGTATCGCGTCCGAGGGTAGCGATACCGGCAAGGTTGGCGCTGCCGCCGGTAAGTACCAGGCCGGCCGGCACCAGTGTTTCGTATTCCGAGCTTGGCATTTCCAGCAGGATGAGCTTCATAATTTCTTCAACTCTGGCCCTGATAATGTCACACAGGTCCTGGTAGGAGACGCCGTGTCCATCCTGTGATATGGCCGGGGAGGTATCCACCTTGCCTTCGTAAACGGGCATGACACTGCCGTACTTTTTCTTCATTTCCTCGGCGATATCGAAGGGGAGGCCCAGGCCGATAGCGATATCCCGGGTAAGCTGATAACCGGCTACGGGCAGGATGGAAGTATGCCAGATACTGCCTTCTCTGAAGACGGCAACGTCCGTGGTGCCGCCGCCGATATCGGCCAGAATGACGCCTACCTGCTTCTCGTCGGCGGTGAGTATGGCCTCACTGCTGGCCAGAGGCTCGAGGATGAGGTCTTCGATGTCTATCCCGATACTACGGATGCACTTTACCAGGTTCTGAACGGAGGTAACGGCAGCGGTAATGACGTGCGTTTCCACGTCAAGTCGGAAGCCGTGCATGCCTACGGGATTTTTGACACCTGGCTGACCATCGACAGCGTAGCCGCGAGGTATAACGTGGAGCAGCTTTCTGTCGCCGGCAGTCTTGATGCTCTGGGCAGAGGCAAGGACACGTTTCAGGTCGTCGGGGCGCACGACACGGTCATTGCGAGTAATAGCAACTACGCCGCGGCTATTCATTGAGGCGACGTGTCTGCCGGTAACACCGACATAAGCCGATTCCACCTTGTAGTTGCTGGTCTGTTCCGCCTTTTTCACTGAATCACGAATTGACTCTCTGGCTTCATTGATATTGACCACCAGGCCTTTGTGGAGACCTTTGGATGAGGAAATACCGACACCGACGACCCGTGGGCTGTCGCCATCACTTACGTCCGCCAGTATGGTGCATATCTTGGTGGTGCCAACATCAATAGAAGCTACAACATTCTGTTTTTTCATCTGCCCTCCTTAATTAACTGGGTTTTAACTCTGCTCTGTTGTGCCCGGTTATTACATTTTGGGAACCTCCTTTTAAGCTCACCCGATGGTTTAGACTGCCAAGAAGGCCATTCTGAGTTTTTGTACCAAAGCTGGCCTTCGCCAACCTCTGGACTTAGCGATGGTTATGAAAGCATGGTCCTCAGTGGTGGCGTAGCAATCGCCCTGGGTTATGATGCGCTCAGCCGCTCTGAGTTTGGCGCTGCGACTGCGCGGATTAAGGTCGGTCTCCGGAGTGGAGGGGGTAATGACTTTCTTATTGATTAATCTTACGCGAGGCACGTGACCGCAAACACAGGTCGGGATACCTGGAGGGCAGATGCAGGCTCGGGCTTCTTTTTGCATCAACTGCTTGACGATTCGGTCTTCCAGGGAGTGATAGCTGATTACGACCAGCCTGCCCTCATAGCCGAGCAGGTCAATGGCCTGTCTCAGGGCTGTTTCCAGGTGCTCAAGTTCATGGTTGACGGCGATGCGCAGGGCCTGGAAGGTTTTGGTGGCCGGGTGGAGCCTGCCTCTACGGCCAACAGCCTTCTCTATCAGACGGGCCAGCTGGCGGGTGGTTTCTATGGGGCGTTCCTTGACGATGCGGCTGGCGATGCGGTGGCTGTGGCCTTCCTCACCATATGTTTTGATGAGGTAAGCCAGTCTTGCCTCCGAGGTAGTGTTAACGATATCGGCGGCGGTAACCTTCTGGCTGGGGCTGAACCGCATGTCCAGCGGGGCATCATACTGGAAGCTGAAGCCGCGACCGTTGCCGTTGAGCTGGAGTGAGGAGAGGCCCAGGTCGAAAAGGATACCGTGTACCGGAAAGAAGTCGTATTTAATGCAGATAGACTGTAGATTAATGAAGTTATCATTGACCAGGAGGGTGGAGTCTTTATAGTGCTGGAGCCTTTCCTTCGCTATTTCTATCGCGTTGGGGTCGGCATCAATGCCCAGCAGCTGTCCGCCGGGTGAGCTGTGGTCCAGAATGGCGGCGGCATGTCCTCCACCACCAAGAGTGCAATCGATATAGCGTCCCCCGGGCTGGACGGCGAGCGCTCTGAGTGTCTCTGAGAGGAGAACCGGAGTGTGACTGGAGGCTGACCAGTGTTTTATCATCAGCTAATTCTCCAGGCTTTCTATAATATGCCAGGACTGTTCCTGGCTAATTTCCTTTTCTTCCTCCCATAGAATTTTGTTCCATATCTCAAGATATGTATTGGCTCCGGCGATAACCACTTCATCGACAATCTCAGCGTGCTCGCGTAGCGGTGCCGGGATGGCGACGCGACCCTGGTTATCTATCCTGGTGCTGAAGGCCGTGGCGAAGAGGGCACGGCTCAGCTTTCTCATCTTGCTGCGTGATATCGGGCTATTGGTGAGCGTGGTGGAGAGTTTCCTCCATTCCTGAACGGTGTAGGCGGTGATGCATTTTTCGGCTCCGGGTGTCAGTACCACGCCGTCTTTTAAGGCGTTGCGGAACTTGGGTGGGAGGGGCACCCTGCCTTTGTCATCTATCTTGTAATCGAACTCGCCGTAAAACATAGCCTCAATTTTTTACCACTATTTACCATTACTACCCATATTTCACCATTTTATAACACACTAACCCATGTTTGTCAAGTTTTTTTCATAAAATATTTCGAAAAATGCGAGAAATTTGCAGGATTTGTGGGCGCTGGAGCCTATTGATGCTAAAAACGACAATCGGTAATTGGTGGTGAATTGTGGGAATAATCCTTAAGGGTTCTGTTTCTACATAGAGGCTGTTACGAAACTCTTGTACAGACGGAATCAAAGGTTCAACAATTCATAATTGCACATTCTGGCTGATTGTTAACCAAGGGAGAGTTCGAGTCCACTCAGGTGGGCATTTCGGAACAGTTCCCGAACTTTCATTCGAGAAGAAGCAACTCATTCCGGCTCTGCAGCAGTTGCTTGTCTCCTCATTACGGGTGTGATAGGATAACGACTACTAAATACGTGAGGTATTAAGGGGAGGGTGATAATGAAAAAAATTGTTAATCAGAATAATATTGTATTTGTGATGGCGGCGGCTGGTGCCTTTTTTATTTGATAATATCCTAGCAAAGGAGGATAAAAATGTGGAAGAAAATTTTGACTATGTCTCTGGTGCTGGTTATGGTTCTTTCCTTCACTGCATGTGCCGAAGAGACTGAAGAGGAGGTAGAGTTACCCTCAGCACAAGAGATAGTCGACGGCGTAATTGAAGCACAGGATGAGATAAGAACATACCAGTTTGACATGGATATGACCGGGGGCATGGCTGGCGAGGCTGAGGGTGAGGCAGTTGAAGCGACTTTGGTAATGGACCTTGACGGCGTGTTGGACCTCGAGAACAGACAGATGAAGATAGACATGACCGTGAATGTGGAGGGGTTGCCTGAGCTAGACAAAACAGAGACGGGAATAGAGACGTATCTTGTTGGTGATATGATATACATGATGATGGATGTCCCAGAAACGGGTCCCACGTGGTTTAAGTTGGAGATGCCTGAAGGATATTGGGGAGAAATGAGTCAGGTTGAGTCTCAGATAGAACTCCTTGAAGCAGCGCAGGTCAGGGTAACAGGCAGTGAGATGGTAGGAGGCATAGACTGTTATGTCCTTGAGGTTACCCCGGATTTGGAGCAGCTCTGGCAATTTTATATGCCGTTTGCATATGTACCCGGGGAAGTGCCCGAGGAATCACTGCAGGAAATAT
>JAUWYU010000052.1 GCA_030615655.1 Dehalococcoidia bacterium | reverse complement strand
AAAAACAGCGAGGAACTGAAACGGGTAGAAGGCGTCAAGGCTTTCTTCGTTAACGACCCCTCCCGCGCCTGGAGTGAGATTAATGAGCTAAAACAGGTCGACCGCGATATGAGCGGCACTATTGACTTTGACGAACTCCTGGAACTGCGCGAGAAAAAGGTGCGGCTCGGCACCGGCGATAAATTAATGGAACTTTTTACCACACACCCCAATATGCTTAAAAGGATAAAACACCTTTCCACTCTGGCCGTGTAGACAGGAAGTTCAATGCCAGGAGTATATACATTTCTTGACTTTTAAATCGGCATAAGATAGACTGTTAAGGGTAGCGACGGAAAACCAACTTTTCAAGTCTGAGTGCTTCCCACAGAAGTCTCAGATTTAATTATGCCAAAAGCAAGGGCTGGATGAAGATTGCAATTAGCGGAAAAGGTGGTGTAGGTAAGACTCTACTAGCTGCTTTTCTTTCACAGACATTCGCCGAGTCTGGTTACTCTGTTATTGCCATAGATGCTGACCCCGATGCCAATCTGGCGGCTACCCTCGGTTTCCCCAACCCGGAAGAGATAACCCCGATATCCGAACTGAACGACCTCATTGAAGAGCGCGTGGGGGTTCGCCCCGGTCAGTCCGGAGGCCTCTTCAAGTTGAATCCCAAGGTTGATGACCTGCCGGAAAATTATTCGGTCAAACTTGACGGAATCAGGCTCATGGCGATGGGACGGATTAAGAGGGGAGGCACCGGATGCTACTGTCCGGAGGGTGCTTTATTACAGGCCTTAGTCAGCCATCTACTCGTACAGAGGGATGAAGTTGTTATCCTGGATATGGAGGCGGGGATAGAGCACTTATCACGGGGCACAACCAAAGCCGTGGATAAACTGATTATCGTGGTGGAACCAGGCCGGCGGAGCCTGGAAACCGCCCAGACCATAGGCAAACTGGCGCAGGACCTTGGTTTGCACAATATTGCCGTGGTGGGCAATAAAATACGGAGTGAAGCCGACAAGGAATTCATAGTGTCAAACCTGCCCGGCATTGAAATCCTTGGCTTTATTCCCTATGACCCGGCCATAACCGAAGCTGACCTTGCCAATCGCCCTCTTTTTATCGCCAGCCCGCAGATTGCGAAAGGGGTTAAGAATATCTACGATAAACTCGTGTCTTTAACCAGGCAGCCGAGCGTAAAAAGCTGACAGGGGGACTAGAAAGGCTGAGAAACAGTATTATTAGCAACCGGCAAGACATAATCACGCTTAGTGGTTCCAGGATAATTTGCCGTGTGTATAATTTGCCTGCACACCACCTCATTAAGAATCACAAAAAGGTAAACTACGATGTAGCCAAAAAATAAACTGACAGGAGGTTTTACGTGGCTTACGATGCAGTCAAGATGAAAGACTGGCAAATTTCAGAGGCGGCTGAAGAGAACATGCCGACCCCGGAAGAGTGGCGGGAGAGACTGAGCTTGCAGAAAGAGGAGATCATCCCATACGGGAGACTGTGCAGGCTCGATTTTATAAAAATCATCGACCGCCTCAAGGACAAACCTGACGGCAAATACATCGAGGTAACGGCGATAACTCCCACGCCGCTGGGCGAAGGGAAAAGTACCACTTCCTGCGGCCTCATGGAAGGCATGGGCAAGCGGGGCCTGAATGTTGGTGGTTGTCTCCGCCAGCCCTCCGGCGGCCCTACCATGAATATCAAGGGGACAGCTGCCGGCGGCGGCAATGCCCTGCTGATCCCCCTCACCGAATTCTCCATGGGACTGACTGGCGACATCAATGATATCATAAACGCCCATAACCTGGCGATGGTAGCGCTCACCTCAAGGATGCAGCACGAGCGCAACTACAATGACGAACAGCTGGCAAGACTCACCCGGATGCGCCGACTGGACATTGACCCCACCCGAGTGGAGATGGGCTGGATTATGGACTTCTGTGCCCAGAGCCTGCGTAATATCATCATCGGTCTCGGCGGCCGCATGGACGGCTTCACCATGCAGTCCAAGTTCGGCATCGCAGTCGGCTCCGAGCTAATGGCCATGCTGTCAATCGTCACCGATTTAGCTGACCTGCGCAAAAGAATGGACGGGATTACCGTAGCCTATGATAAGAAGGGCAACCCGGTTACCACCGGTGACCTTGAGGTAGGCGGTGCCATGACTGCCTGGATGCGCAATACCATCAACCCCACCCTGTGTTCCACGGTGGAATATCAACCCCTAATGGTGCATGCCGGACCGTTTGCCAACATCGCCGTCGGCCAATCATCCATCATCGCCGACCGCATCGGTCTGAAGATGTTTGACTACCATGTTACCGAGAGCGGCTTTGCCGCTGATATCGGCTTTGAGAAGTTCTGGAACGTCAAGTGCCGCTTCAGCGGCCTCAAGCCCCATGTATCAGTGCTTACCACCACCATCCGCGCCCTCAAGATGCACGGCGGCGGTCCCAAGGTAGTCGCCGGCATCCCTCTGCCCGATGCTTATACCAAAGAAGACCTTGGGCTCCTGGAAAAGGGATTACCCAACATGCTGCACCTTATCGGCGTTATCAGAGAATCCGGCATCAACCCGGTAGTATGTATCAATTGCTTCCATACCGACACTAAAGATGAGATAGCTATGGTAAGAAAGGCAGCTGAGGCAGCCGGGGCACGCTGCGCTGTGTCCACTCACTGGGCTGACGGCGGTGACGGCGCCCTGGAACTGGCCGATGTCGTCAAGGAAGCCTGTGAAGAGACTAACGACTTCAAGTTCCTCTACCCTAATGAAATGAAGCTGCGGGAGAGGGTGGATAAAATCGCTAAAGTAGTTTACGGTGCCGACGGTGTCTCCTGGACTGCCGAGGCCGAAGCCAAAGCCAAGACCTTTGAGTCCGACCCCAAATATGACGAGTATGCCACCATGATGGTCAAGACACATCTCAGCCTTACTCATGACCCAGCTATTAAGGGTGTCCCCAAGGGCTGGACTCTACCCATCCGCGATGTGCTGATTTACTCCGGCGCCAAGTTCCTCTGCCCGTGTGCCGGAGCCATCAGCTTGATGCCGGGGACTTCATCCGACCCGGCCTTCAGAAAGGTAGATGTTGACACCAAGACCGGTAAAGTACAAGGGCTTTTCTAGTCATTGATAAGGTTTTTAGAAGCGGAAAACTAAATAACAGAGCGCTATAAACCTGCCGAAGCGAGGCAGAACATAAGGAATATGTTTTGAGCTTTAGTATTGCTGTAGCCGGAAAGGGAGGCAGCGGGAAGACTTCGGTGGCCAGCCTGGTCATTCGCTACCTGATAAAGAACGACATGGGAACTATCCTGGCAGTTGACGCTGACCCCAACTCCAATCTGGCCGAGAGTCTGGGGCTTGAGGTAAGACAGACGGTCGGCCGGATATTGAATGAGTTTCAAGGGGAAAAACTGAACATTCCCGCGGGAATGACCAAGGAAGCCTATCTGGAGTACCAGCTAAATCTGGCGATAACGGAAAGCAAGGGGCTGGACCTGGTCACGATGGGACGAGGCGAGGGCCCGGAATGTTATTGCTATCCCAACGTGGTTATCCGGAAGCTCATTGACGACTGGGCTAAAAACTATGCCTATGTCGTCATGGATAATGAGGCGGGTATGGAGCACCTGAGCCGAAGGACCACCCAGAATATTGACGAACTACTCCTGGTATCCGACCACTCGGTAAAGGGCCTGCGGGCAGTAGCCCGCATCCAGGAACTGGTTGCGGAACTGAAGCTTACAGTTAAAAGGGAATCGATAATAATCAACCTTGTTCCCGATAAAATAGACCCGCTGCTGAATCAGGAGATGGACAGACTGGGAATTGTACCCACGGCTACCATCCCGGTAGACGAAGAATTACAACGATATGACCTGGAACAGAAACCACTATTTAACCTGCCGGATACATCTAAGGCAATAACGGCGGTTAATAATTTAATGGACAGGCTACTACAACCCGAGAAAGTGCAGATAAAAAGGGGGTAAAGATGACAGCAGAACTTATCAAAGGCGCCGAAGTTGCCAAACAAATTCGCGAAGAATTGCAAAAAGAGATTGCCGAACTCAAGGAAAAGCATAACGTAGTGCCCGGCCTGGTAACCGTCCTCGTCGGTGCCGACCCGGCCTCACAGGTCTACGTAGGTGCTAAAGAGAAAACATCACAAGAGCTGGGTATCTATTCGGAAAGGTATGACCTGCCAGCGGAGACCACCCAGGAAGAGCTCCTGAAATTGATCGACAAGCTCAATAAAGACCCCAAGATTAATGGTATCCTGGTTCAGCTACCCCTCCCCAAGCACCTGAATGAGGGAGAAGTCCTCTACACCATCGACCCCAAGAAAGATGTTGACGGTTTCCATCCGGTGAACGTGGGCAAGCTGATGATAGGCGAACCGGATTACATGCCCTGCACCCCCGCCGGAATCCAGCAGCTTCTGATTCGGTCCGGCACGCAGATTGAAGGGGCCGAAGTGGTCATCGTCGGCAGAAGCAATATCGTCGGCAAACCCATCGCCAACATGCTGTTACAGAAGGCGCCGGGGGCCAATGCCACGGTCACCATCTGCCATACTAAAACCCGTGACTTAGCCTTCCACACCAAACGGGCTGATATTTTGATAGTAGCGGCGGGGAAACCCAAAGCCGTCACCGGTGATATGGTCAAAGACGGTGTGGTGGTCATTGATGTCGGCGTGAACCAGGTAGGCACCACTGCCGACGGCAAGAGAATCCTGGAAGGTGATGCCGATTTTGAAACGGTTAGCAAGAAGGCCAAGGCCATCACCCCGGTTCCGGGAGGAGTCGGCCCCATGACGATAACCATGCTTATGATGAATACGGTAAGAGCCGCTAAAGTAGCGGCCGGCCTAGCATAAAAAGGAAGGTGAAATATGGATTATAAAGTCGTGAAAAAGAACGCGCCCGGCCGGGGTGAGGTGGAGATACTGGCCGAAACCTACGAGGCAGGTAAGCCAGAGGGAGAAGACACCGGTAAATGGCGCCAGAAGCTCGAAAGCAGAGATGAGAAGCTGAAATATCTGCAAAACGGCGAGAGATACTGGTACAGTGACGACTGGTTTGGCAGCGAAAAAAGGAAAACGCCAGCCTGAGCAAAGGAGGCAAGATGCCATTCGAGATTCCAAAGACAGCGTACAGTGGTAAAATTAAGGAGATAAAACTGGGCAAGGGTGATAAGGCGGTGACCATCGGCGGTGAAACAGCCTATCCGTTCTATCTTTTTGAAGGCGAGATGCCCAACCTACCCAAGATAGCTATGGAGATTTACGATACGCCTCCCGAGGAGTGGCCGGAAGCCGCCCTGGAGCCCTTCGCCGGCGTAGCCGATGACCCGGTGGCGTGGGCGCAAAAGTGCATCAATGATTACGGTGCAGAGATGATATGCCTGCAAATGCTCAGCACCGACCCCAACGGAATCGACCGTGGGGCCGACGAAGCGGCTCAGGTGGTCAAAAAGGTGGCTGATGCTATTGATGTACCTCTGATTGTCTGGGGTACGGCCAACCACGATAAGGACACCGAGGTCTTGAGAGCCGCTGCCGAGCTTTGCCAGGATAAGAGCCTGATTCTGGGACCGGTTGAGGAAGCTAACCACAAAAAGATTGGCGCCGCTGCCATCGGCTACAAGCACACCGTGGTCGCCTCAACCCCCATAGATATCAACCTGGCCAAGCAGCTCAATATCCTGCTGGGCAATCTCGGCGTTTCCGACGATTTGCTGGCAACAGACCCTACCGTCAGCAGCATAGGCTACGGTATCGAATACTGCTACTCGGTAATGGAAAGGATGAGGATGGCAGCTTTGACGCAGCAGGACGACAAGCTCCAGTTCCCCATTATTTGCAACGTAGCCAAAGAGGTTTGGAAGACCAAGGAAGCCAAGATATCCGAGGCTGAAGACCCCAAGATGGGTGATGCCAAGAAGAGAGGCATCCTGCTGGAGGCCATGTCAGCCACGGTCCTGCTTCTGGCCGGAGCCGACGTATTAATCATGAGACACCCCGAAGCGATAAAACTTGTCAGGGAAATGATAACCGACCTGACCGCCAAATAAGAGAGGTGAAGTAAATGGTAGAAGAAGAAAAGAAAAAGAAGAGTGTAGACAAGGCAAGCCTGGAACTAATAGATAAAGCCTGTGCGGACGAGGTTAACCTTGCCTTCGACCGGGCTGAGAGCATGAAGCCCTGCCCCATCGGGGCTGTAGGCAGCTGTTGCAAGAACTGCGGCATGGGGCCCTGCCGGGTACCCCTGCCCAAAGGCAAGGAGGAGACCCCTGAGGATAAAAAGAAGAGACGTGGCATCTGTGGCGCTACCGCCGAGACCATCGCCGCCCGCAATTTCGTCCGCATGATTGCCGGTGGTTCCGCTGCCCACTCCGACCACGGCCGGGGGGTAGCCGAGCTGTTTATCGCCGCCGCCAAGGGAGAAGCCCCCGGCTACCAGATAAGAGACGAGCAGAAACTGCTGGCGCTGGCTCTGGAATGGGGCGTTGAAATCAGCGACCGCAGCAACAGCGATATAGCTGTTGAAATTGGCGAGATAGCCCTGGCTGAGTTCGGCCGGCAGGAGGGTGAACTCCTGTTCATCAAGAGGGCTCCGCTAAAGCGCCAGGAAATATGGCGACAGCAGGGAGTTGTCCCTCGCGGCATTGACAGAGAAGTCGTGGAGATAATGCACCGCACTCATATGGGCGTTGACCAGGACTATGAAAACCTGATACAACAGGGCACAAGGACAGCCCTGGCCGACGGCTGGGGCGGCAGCATGCTCGCCACCGAGCTTCAGGACATCCTCTTCGGCACGCCGGCTCCCGTCCTGAGCGAGGTAAACCTCGGCGTCCTCAAGGAAGACGAGGTCAACATCATCATTCACGGCCACGAGCCACTGCTCTCCGAGATGATTGTCGCCGTTGCCCGGGAACCGGAGATGATAAAGCTGGCTGAGTCCAAAGGCGCCAAAGGGATAAACCTGGCCGGCATCTGCTGCACCGCTAACGAGATATTGATGCGCCACGGTGTGCCACTGGCAGGCACCTTCCTTCAGCAAGAGTTGGCACTGGTTACCGGGGCGGTTGATGCTATGGTGGTGGATGTACAGTGCATCATGGAGTCCCTGCCAGATATAGCTCAGTGCTACCATACCAAGATTATTACCACCTCTCCCAAAGCCAAGATGAAGGGCGCGGTACACATCGAGTTTAACGAGCATGATGCCGTAAATGGCGCTAGAGAGGTGGTCAAGTCAGCCATTGAGAACTTCCCCAACCGCGGTAAGAATATCCGCATTCCCCAGGAGAAGCATGACCTCATCGCCGGATTCAGCCACGAGACCATTAACTACCTGCTGGGCGGGCTGTTCCGCGCCTCTTACCGGCCGCTGAATGACAACATCATCAACGGCCGCATCCGGGGTGTAGCCGGCGTCGTGGGCTGCAATAATGCCCGCTGGGAACACAATCAGGCGCACGTTGCCATGGTCAAAGAGCTTATCAAGAATGACGTGCTGGTACTCCAGACCGGCTGCAGCGCCATGGCCAGTGCCATGGCCGGGCTCATGGTTCCCGAAGCCGCCGCTAAATATGCCGGCAAAGGCCTGGCCGAAGTATGCGAAACCGTGGGTATTCCCCCGGTGCTGCATATGGGCTCCTGCGTCGACAACAGCCGTATCCTGATAGCCGCAACGGCCGTGGTAAAAGACGGCGGCCTCGGTGACGATATCAGCGACCTGCCGGTTGCCGGAGCGGCGCCTGAGTGGATGAGCGAGAAAGCCATCTCCATCGGCCAGTACTTTATCGCCTCCGGCGTTTACACCATATTCGGCGTGACCTGGCCTACCGAAGGTAGCAAAGAGGTCACCGACTACCTGTTTAAGGATATGGAGCAAATGTACGGCGGTATGTGGGCTTTTGAGACTGACCCGATTAAAGCCG
The DNA here is from genome assembly GCA_030615655.1 of Dehalococcoidia bacterium. Lineage (GTDB taxonomy): Bacteria > Chloroflexota > Dehalococcoidia > Dehalococcoidales > RBG-16-60-22 > JAUWYU01. Next base: position 749 of record JAUWYU010000052.1, on the reverse strand, counting down.
CCCACCTGATGATCGAGCACATTGATAAGAAGCGCAAAGCCCTGGGCATTGACAAAGCCAGGGAGAGAGTACTCTACGATATGGAGATGAGGCGCGAGCTGGATAAAGTTTAAGCTCTAGCATCACAGTGATAAGGAGGTTATGAGGATATGTCTAAAATAATTGCATCGGCAGCCATCAGAGGTGCTCACAAGATTGTTGGCCAGGCCGATAAGAAATGGCAGCAAGCGATGGACAAATGGGGAGCCAAAGAACCGGTCGGCTTCCCCAATACCGCCTACTATCTACCGGTTATCTACGGTATTTCAGGCATGAAGGTAGAAAAACTGGGTGACATGGAAGCAGTGCTGAAAAAGTGCAAAGCCCTGCTGCCACCACTGGTGAAAGAAGAACACCATCTACCCTACCTGGGGCCTGTCCTTGATGCCGGTATGCTAACCTTCTGGGCTGAGGAAATCATCGAAGCGATAAGGTATCTGGAGCAGCCGGATTTCTATACCAAAGGGGAAGACCCTATCGATAGTAATATCTGGCTCGGTGCCGCCGATGATATCATCCTCAGGAAGTGGGGTGTTGAGTTTGTCGACGGCACTGCCCCTGGCTTTGCCGCCATATTGGGCGCGGCGCCGACCCCCGAGATAGCCAAGAATATTGCCGAGGAACTCCAGAAAAAGAACCTTTATGTCTTTATGTCGGCTGATGATAACGGTAAGAAGTTCTCAGAGCAGCTTGTGGAAGCAGGGGTCCAG
>JAUWYU010000160.1 GCA_030615655.1 Dehalococcoidia bacterium | reverse complement strand
GGCAGTCTCTTCCTCGCCTTTACCACCACCCTTCCGGAGATTACCGTATCCTTCACGGCGTTGAGAATCGGGGCTGTTGATATGGCGGTGGCTAACATGATAGGCAGTAACCTGTTCAATCTGACGATTATACCTGTAATTGACCTGATTTATGCTAAGGGCTCTATATTGGCTGAAGTCTCGGAGAGTCATCTGGTAACGGCCGCAGCGGTAATAGTAATGACGTTGCTCTTTATTATCGGACTTCGTTTCAAACCAAAGAGGTTCTTCCGTCTAAGCTGGTGGAATTGCAGCCTGATTATATTATTCATTGCTGGTGTTTACTTCAATTTTGTCGTGACCCGAACGTAAATGCTATAATGGCTTTGGCCGTCCTGAACACTGGTTAAGTGACTTCTCAGTAATGACGAGGGAGAACTACAGGCTTGCCGAGATTAAAAGCGGTTATACTGGTCGGTGGTCCGGGGACGCGGCTTCAGCCGCTCACTGATGACACACCTAAATCCGTGGTGCCCGTACTCAATAAGCCTTTTATGGAGTATACCTTTGCTTATCTTGCACAGTTCGGCATCGAGGACATCATCCTGACGTTAAGCTATCTCCCCGGGGTTATTCAGGACTATTTCGGTGATGGCAGCCGGTATGGCGTACGCTTAAAATATTGTTTCGAGAAAGAGCCTATGGGCACCGCTGGCGCCGTTAAGAATACCGAAGCCTATCTGGACAGCACCTTTATCGTCCTGAACGGAGATGTTTTCACAGACATGGATTTAAATGATATGCTTGCCCTCCACCGTAATAGAGAGGCTATGGCGACCATATCTCTGAGTTGGGTGGATGACCCAGGTGCCTTTGGTGTGGTTGAAACGGATGAAACTCAGAGGGTAAAACAATTCATTGAGAAACCCCCGGCCGCCGAAGCCACCACCAACTGGATAAATGCCGGCATCTACATACTTGAACCGGAAGTTTTAAAGTATGTACCGGCTGATAGCCACTACATGTTTGAGAGAGGGCTTTTCCCGACTCTTCTGGACAGGGGAGAGTTTGTATATGGTTATCCTTTTCGTGGCTACTGGCTGGACATGGGAACGCCCGGGCAATATTTCGCCTTAAACAGAGACCTCCTGCTGGAGAAGGCCAGGAGCCCCCTTGTCCATGGTTCGGGTAAAGATGGTATATATTCTGAGTCGGATGTTACTATCCACCCTTCAGCCGCGATAACCGCGCCGGTTATGATTGGCGGCGGGTGCCGGATAAGCCGGGGGGTATCCATCAAGGGGCCGGTGGTTATCGGGAATAATTGCGTCATAGAGGATGACGCCGTTATCGAGGATGCAGTATTATGGAGTAATGTGCGTATTGGTGCCCATGCCGGACTCAGCCACTGTATTGTTGGCGGTAATACCGGCATTGAGCCGCACCGGCAGGTGGTAAACTGTGTGGTTACATCTTCTCAGACAGCGCCATTGTCTCAGCAATCATAAGCAAATAGTAGATAGTTAAAGGAGTGTCGATGCCAGAAAAAGAACTAAAGGGAGCGGATAAAGCGAGTAAAAAAAGGCCTTTGAAGGTAACCTTCAGGTGCCAGTATTGTAAGAGGCTCCGGCCGCTTGAGGAGATGAGGAGCGTTACCAGGTTCTTACCGGTGCTCATAATGTGCCGGGATTGTGAAAAGAAAATACGCTAGGAATCATTATTTATTTTAGTTCGCAGGAGATGACCCTATGGCTGAGGAACTGGGAAAAATAGAAAAACCTCCGGCGGAAGAGTTTAAAAAGGGTAGAAAGCTGTATTTCATTCCGCTTATTTACCGTGCTGAGGAAGCGCCGGAGGAGTACCTTGAGAAATTCGACAAATACTGGCAGCAGGTGGAGAAACAGGTAGCCGAACTGGAATCGAAGCTCGGCAAGGTCAACAGGATATATCACGAGTTAATAACGGTCTCCGGTGATGAAGGCGGCGAGGCAATCAAGGAGATAAGTGATAAAAGCCATGGAATCATCCAAGCCTGCCTGGAAAAAGGCGCCCAACTGGAAGCGGTTGAGGAGGGCGATTTATTGACGGAATTCATGGACTGGAGTCGGTGCCTGCTCACGGGCCTGCAGAATCCAAAAGTTGTAGCCAGGGTTTACGAGTCTTATTTGGAAGTTGGTAAAAAAAGAAACGAACATATGGCCGCGAAAATAGACGAAACGCTAAAAGCGGATGAAATCGGGATATTACTCATGAGGGAAAATCATCAGGTCCAATTCCCGTCGGATATACAGGTATTTTATATTGCCCCGCCGGCTCTGGACGAGATTAAACGCTGGCTTCGAGAGCGTGACACTAAATCTGGAGAAGAGGACTGAGCTGGCAACGCTCGCGGCGCTCCGGACTCTGAAGACTGTAGTATCGGTTATTTCCCTTAGCGAGCGTGTATTTTCCTGGATTTGGGTTCCGGGGCTGTCCAGGGTAAACGCCTGGTATAGATGGCGCCGCACTGGAGACAGGATATGTAGAGTCCTTCGGAGTCACGCTCTAAAAATAGGTCGCCGCCGCAACGCTTGCATCCCTTGAACTTGAGAATGTTTAACATAGCACTTCCCCGTAAAGACCGCAGTCCTTACCTCCACGGTATAATGTATATTTACCTGAGACTACCAATCACGGTGTATCTTACATTCCTCACAATCGTTTCAATCGCTTTAATTGCTGGTATTGTATAGAAGCCGTATCACACTGACATCACAAAATACACGGGAGACGTCACAAAAAAATCACAAATGAAGTGTTATAGCTTGCGGTTGTTGAGGGGGCATGTTCAGTAGAGTCACGTGGTAGTCCCTGTATTATCGATTGTAAATCATCGCCCATCCTATCGCTTTGACAGGGCAAATATAAATGGACTAGAATTTGGCAGTTGACGCCGCGTTCAATAAATTCAGAATTAAGGAGGCACAGAATGGCGGGAAAATACGATAAATACGTTGTGTATCCACCCCATATTCAAATTAAAGTCAGGGAAGATAACACGGTCGTTTTCGATGGCCTGATGCTGCACCACACGCAGCTGGGCTATAACATGACCATCGGCCATCAGTTCGTCAGGAAGCCCTTTAAATCGGACAATCCGTGCCACACCCATAATTTCGATGAGTTCCTGGCCTGGTACGGTGGCAACCCGGATGACCCCGACGATTTTGGCGCTGAGGTGGTGCTTTATATGGGCGAGGAGCAGGAAAAGTATGTCTTCACCCGGCCCACGATGGTCTACCTTCCGCCGGGTTTACCCCACTGCCCGCTGGAGATTACCCGCGTCGATAGCCCCATCATTCAAATAGAGATTATGCTCGTCGGCGAAGGCGGCACCCGGGAACCTTACTTTGAAGAAGATAAAGGCAAAACTAACCTGATAGAAATGTTGGACCTCACACGCCGGCGGCCCGGGACTGATTAAGCTTCTGGTGGCTGGACTGCTTGTTTTGCCTTGCCCTCCCCTCCCCTTTTGCGGTAGAATTCTGTAGCTTGGAGAGGTGTCCGAGTGGTTGATGGTGCCGCTCTCGAAAAGCGGTCTCCGATTGTATCGGAGCGTGGGTTCGAATCCCACCCTCTCCG
>JAUWYU010000076.1 GCA_030615655.1 Dehalococcoidia bacterium | reverse complement strand
GTGTCAATACACTGCGTGATTCATAGTTATCGTATATTATTTTAGTAGAATCCTGCTCCGTCAAGCTATTATATTTACAGGGCGTTTAAGAGGGGCGCCAGCCCCTCTTCACTAATAAAAAACGTAATTTGTAAACTTCATCAATTATAGCTATTATATCCGTATAAGTATCTAAAATATCGCTAAATGTTGAAGGGAGAATGAAAAGTGGCAGCCACAAAATACGGACAGCATGTCAAGGGTCTAAAGTTTAAAGAATACGACCAGGGCGGTTTGAGGCAGGAAATCGTGATGGACGGCAAATACCTGGGAGTGGACGCTCATATTAAGTACGGATGTTTCTGGACGGCGGGGAAAATCGGCAAAAAACCCGATAAACCACACGTGCATGATTTCGACCAGGTCCTGCTCTTTGCGGGTTCCGATATGGACGATATCGGCGAGCTTGGGGCGGAAATCGAGCTGTGCCTGGGCGAGGGAATGGAAACGCATATGATTACCACCACCACGGCCGTCGCCATTCCCAAGGGGGTGCCGCATTTCCCGGCGACAGTTAACTTTCTGGATAAAAGGTTTTTCTTCTACGAGATTTCAATTGCGCCGGTATATAAAGAGACGCCGGTAAAGACCGATAAAAAACCGACGCCGCCGGTGGGATGGCGCTCGGAAACCAGAAAATATGTTATGCCGCTGTCATTCTCGCGGAAGGGCGCCTGGCACTACGGCCCGTTGAACAGGGACGACGGAGGCGGCTACATATCGTTTGTCGTCACTAAAGAGAGAGCGGGGTTTGATTTCGTGATGCTATATGAGAGCATGAAGAAAGCGCCTTACAGAATCGGCCCGGACCCCGATAATCCGCATACACATCCTACCACCCAGGTCATGTGCTTCCTGGGGACCGACACCGACGACCCCAGCGATTTGGGGGCGGAATTCGATATATGCCTGGGTAAGGAAGAGGAGAGACACGTATTCACCAGGTCAACGGCCGTCGTGACGCCGCCTTTCCTGCCGCACTGGCCGGGAGGCCTTGTAAAGCTTACCAGGCCCATTATTATGGCGGACATTCATCCGTTCGGCAACGACCATTAAATAAAGCAGGTGCAGTGATGGGACTGGCAAATAAAGTATTGGCCGGTGACGTTAGAGCTGCCGCCCGGCTTATCAGTCGGATAGAGGATGAAGCCCCAGATGCCCTTGCCGAGATGGACAGCCTCTATCCCCATACCGGCAGGGCGTATATCGTGGGTGTGACCGGTGCCCCCGGTGCCGGCAAGAGTACCCTGACCGATAATCTCATTGGCTTCTTCAGGAAGAAGAATATGAGCGTCGGGGTTGTGGCCATTGACCCTACCAGCGCGCTTACGGGCGGCGCCTTGCTGGGGGACAGGGTGAGGATGCAGCGGCACAGCACCGACCGCGAGGTATTTATCCGGAGCCTGGCGACACGGGGTTGGGTGGGGGGGTTGGCCAGGGCCACCATCGGCGCCATTCACGTTATGGATGCCATGGGCAAGGATGTTATCCTGGTAGAGACGGTAGGCTCGGGGCAGGTAGAGATAGATATCGTCAGGGCGACGGATACGACGATAGTCGTTTTAACCCCGAGCGCCGGTGATGAAATTCAGATGATGAAGGCCGGTATCCTCGAGGCGGTTGATGTTTTCGTCATTAATAAAGCCGACAAAGAGGGAACCGACCGTCTGAGGGCAGACCTGGAAGCTATGCTGGTGGCGAAAGCTCGCCGTCCGGGTGAGTTGCCGGCGGCTGTCGTCCTGACGGAAGCAATCCATGATAAGGGGACCGAGGAACTGGCGGGGGCAATCATGAGGCATCGGGAGTTCCTTGTTTCCAGCGGCGAGATGGCCATACGCCAGAGAGAGAGAATCAGGCTGGAGCTTCTGGAGACTATAGAGGGCTTCGTTAAGGATTTTGTCCACCAGCTTGACGGAGGCGACTACCTGGAAAAACTGGTGGATGAACTGGTACAGGGCAGGACCAATCCTCGACGTGCCGCCATGGAGATTACGGGTCGTCTGGCGGGTGAGCTTAATGGATTAAAGAGCCGAGGTAAAGACGGGCTTTGACCTGACCGAAGAACAGAAGATGCTGCGGACGATGTTCAGCAGGTCTGCCGGCCGCTCACGGGGTTTTTAAAGTGGAAGGGGCAGATAAATCCGGAGGGGTATAGCGTTTCCTCGGGGCCACCGTCGGGCAACAAATTGGGGTTTCGTTGATACGGACGGTCCATTCTTAAATCAACCCGTCTCGATGGTTCTACCCAGCTTTCCAGATATGGAGCATGGAAAGTCATGCACCAGTGGACTTTCTTTATCTTCCATTTGCCGTCCTGTTTGACATATTCGTTTTCATACACCCCGTTCATCCACCCCGGAGCGACGCCTCCTTCAACAGGGAAGGCATTGGCCCCAAAACCATACCATCTTCCCCGGGCCGTTTTGCCGTCCGGGTCTACGTGAACAACGCCGGAGAGCTGCATCACCTGATGGATAAATTCCCCGTTATCTACGTACTTGATTTCGATGTCTTTCCGCCCGTGGTGGAAGAAGTCTCTGATGTTTTCCTTGCCTACGTAATGACCGGCAGCTACCAGCAGGGAGGTATCGTCACCATCGGCAAAACAATCGATTATGTCTTCGGCCATCCAGTGTTCGAGGTAAAAGCCGTAGGCCCTTTGCAGTTTTTTTATCTCCTCGATGTCTTCCAGAGTCTGAATTTTAGCTTCCAGAGTCCTGACCTTTGCTTCTAATTCCTCTACATTCATGATGAACTCCTTTTGAGATTACTATTTCATTCAATTGACAAGGCTGAAGAGGGGTCTGGCGCCCTCACCGGCGGAATACTTATCGCCGGGGAAGACCTTGTGTCCCATCTTTACCTTTTTACCGACAAGCTCCATAGAGGCCTGAGCGGGGTCAAAGTCGCCCAGATTGCCCATTATCCAGGGGCCATCATCGAGTTCAACCATCACGATGGTATAGGGGACCTCGTCCTCGCGTCCTTCCGAAGCAACATAGACGGTGGTGAAAGTCCTTATTTTACCGCTGCCCTTCAGTTCTATAATATCCATGTCCGGGCTGGCGCACTGCCGGCAGACCATCTTGGGCGGCGTCGTAATAGCGCCGCAGGCCCGGCACTTCAGGCCTAACAGTTTATTTTGCTTGAGAGCTTCGCTGTAATCTTTGAAAATGAGTTTGTGTTCCATTGCCAGCCTCCGTCTATCGTATCAAATCTCACCAGCCCCGCTGCAAGATTATGTTGACCAGAGTGCCGCCGTCACCGCCCAGGGTATCGGTCAGTCCTGTTCTGGCGCCTTCTACCTGCCGCTCCGGTTCCACCTCTCCCCGCAACTGTCTGGTTACCTCGTACACCTGGCCGGCCCCGGTAGCGCCGATGGGATGCCCCTTCGACTTCAGTCCGCCGGAGGGGTTGATGGCTACCCTGCCGCCGATATCGGCTTCGCCCTTTTCCCAGGCTTCTCCCGCTTTGCCGAACTCAAAGAAGCCGAGGCTTTCGGCGGCAATCAGGCTGGCAATACTGAAGCAATCATGAAGCTCGCAGAGGTCTATATCCTGCGGGGTTACGCCGGCCATGTCATAAGCCCGCCGGGACGATATCTCCCGGGCCCTGATTCTCGGCAGGTAATCGCTCTGGTTGCACAACGGGCCGGATGAAGACTGTCCCACGCCGGTTATATAGACCGGCTTGCCGGTGAGCTTTTTAGCAACCTCTTCCGAAGCCAGCACGACGGCAGCGGCACCGTCGGAGAACGGACAGCAGTCGTGTAAAGTAAGCGGTGAGGATACCATAAAGCTGCCGAGCACTTTCTCGACGGTCATATCGGCGTTTTTGCCGAAGAACTGTGCCCTGGGGTTGACGCTGCCATGCCTGTAAGACTGGATGGATACTTTAGCCATTTGCTCCCGCAGCTTTTCCAGGGGTATGCCGTAAGTATCGGCATAGAGGTGGGTCAGCATGGCGAAGACGGCGGGGAAGGTAATACCGGAGGGGTATTCGTAGCGGGCATCGCTGAACATGGCGAAGGTCCTTGTGGCCAGGCCGGTGCCCATCGTGGCGGCTCTCTCGACGCCGCCGGCCAGAACGATATCGTAAAAGCCGGAGGCTACCCAGATAAAGGCATCTCTTATGGCCATGCTCGCCGAAGCGCAGGCGCCCTCGTATTTATTGGCGGGGACATGGTGACAGCCGATATTTTCGGCGGCAAAGGCCTGCACCATTCCCTGTCCCTCGGAGAAGTCACCCAGCACGTTGCCGATAAACAGGGCCTTGATATCTTCCGGTTTCAGGTTCGATTCCGTAATGGCTTCCATAGCAGCTTCGGCGAACAATTCGACCTCCGTCTTATCCTGGGGGCCACTGAAATTGGTCTCGCCGACGCCGACTACAGCTACTTTTTTCATACCGGACCTCCTGTTTGGGTTTAGAGAGAATTAATAAAAAGAAGACTCTATTGATGGCATTAACGTTTCAGATTAGCGTGTTTTCCTGGCGGCTGTCAAACCGTCTTGCGGGGTTGAGGCAAATTCTTGCAAAATGGCGCCGTATTGTTCATAATTGTAGCTGCTCATAAAGCTATTTTTTTTACAGGAGGGTTAGATTACATGACGACATTAAGTGAGTTCAACCGTTATGGAGAAGAGCTTGAAAAAATACTAATATTGAGGACTTCTCCCCTCGCCGTAAAAATGCTGGAGAGGGAGGGAGACATCCCGGAGGGGGCCATCAGGCCGAAGAAAGACCAGGGTATCCATATTTCCCAGTGCCAGGCCTTCGCCATGTCCCGGCGTCAGAGAGTTACCGTAGCCATGCTGGAAGAGGATAACTGGTGCTTTGCTCCTATCATTGCCTACGGGCTGGAGGAGAAACCGGATGACCCGGACATGCAGCAGTTTGTTACTTTCCCCACTTTCGAGAGGGATAAGTACGTCGGCATCGTCTCCGCGCCACTGAGGGCGGCCAATTTCGAGCCGGATGTGGTGATTATCTATTCTAATACCGCCCAACAGAGAAATATGCTGCTTCCCATCAGTTCTAAAGAGAGAGACAAGGTGGACTATCACTTTTTCCCTCCGGCCTGCGCTTACCAGGTCGTGCCGGTAATGTCAGGCGGCCGGTTCATGGTCACCCTGCCCGACCCCGGCGATCACATGCGGGCACTGGCCGGAGAAGATGAAATTATCCTCTCTGTGCCGAAGGATAAAATGGAAGTACTGGTAATGGCACTCAGGCAGATGGAAGAGAGGCAATTCGGGTATGCCCGTAGCGGTATGTTGATGCTGCACGATTTCGCTCAGCCTCCACTTTACCAGACGTTATTTAAGCGGTGGGGGCTGTATGAGGAGGGGACGGACGAGGGCGAGAAAAAGTAAGCGCGCCCTAGCGTAAGCGAATAACACTTAGCTATACCTGAAACGAAAGGAGGAAACATCATGTCGGCAGAAGAGAACAAGGCAATGGTCCGCCGTATTGTAGAAGAAGCGCTCAATAAGGGGGACCTGGCTGTAGTGGATGAGGTTATAGCCGATAGCTATATCTACCATGTCCCCGGGAATGAAATTGAAGGTCCGGAGGGTTTCAAGCAATACGTCAACATGATGCGCACTGCTTTACCTGACCTTAATATTACCGTTGATAATATGGTTGCCGAAGGGGATATGGTGGCCTCCCGTTTCACAGTTCGGGGCACGCACAGGGGTGAACTGCTGGGTATCGCTCCGACGGGCAGGCAGGTAGCAATTACGGAGGCTATCTTCATCCACTTCGAGGATGGCAAGGAAGTGGAAGCGTGGGTATATACCAACATGCTCGCTATATATCAACAGTTAGGCGTTAATCCTCCTTCATAGAAGGGTTGACGAAGGTTCCCTAGCGCAGGCGGTTGACGGCCATATAAATACCTATTGCTATAGCCCCCAGCGTGAAGAGAATTCCCAAACCACCGAAGGAAATAAAACCAAATCTAACCATTTCTACGGCAAATGTCATCCCGAAGCAGATGACAACGCCCAGGCTGCCTATCACTGCCAGCCAGGGTCCTCGTTTACGATTAACGGAGCGACTGACAAGCTCACCGATGGCATACCCGATACCGGCGCCGATTATCAGGGTAAAGAAACGGAAGGGTAAAAAGCTTTCTATAATGCCCCAGATGATGCCGATGACTACGGCTGTCCCCAGCGCCGTACCGGCAGCTCTGAGGTAGTATATGGTTGAGACCTGGTAGGTTGGCAGTTTGTAGAGGCGGGCACAGTCCGGGCATCTGGCTCCTACCGGGGTCTGCACCATGCACCTGGGACATATCGGCTTACCACACTTGCCGCACCTGAGAGTCGTCTCTACGTCCGGGTGAGTGGCACACCTCAATGTTTCCGGCTCGGTCATTCCGTTTTTTCCTTTTTAACAACGCGTTTCCGGTGAACCCATGCAGTTCTATCGGCGATATCACGGTCGAAAAGGAAGCGGTTTAAAAGAAGGCGGCCCATACCGATACTCCTGGCCTCGGTCGCCGGCTGTGCGGTGAGTCGCTTGAGGACGAGAATCAGGAACATGGCCAGATAGGCCAGAATAACAGCGAGATTCTCGTTGAAAAACCAGGTGGTCAATGACATCGAAGCGGCAGCGAAAAGTACCGGCAACGCCGAGCTACGCAAAATAAGTGTCACAAATACCACGGTACCGATACCTATTACCGATGGCCACGGCGATAAGTCGTTCAATACCGGCATGATGATGACGATACCCAGGGACGTGGAGGCTCCTCTTCCGCCGTGGAAGCGGAGAAAGACCGGCCAGTTATGGCCGACGACGACGGCCAAGCCTACCGCCATTTGCTGATAAGGATCGAGATGCGCCAGTTTCGCGGCTATTAATACCATCAACATGCCCTTGGCGAAATCAAAGATACCTACCGGCAGAGCGAGCTTCCGGGAGGTCATCCGCCACAGGTTGCCGCCCCCCACCTGCTGCGTGCCCTGTTTCCTGAGGTCTATCCCACGGGATTTAGCGGCCAGGTAGGAGGCGGGCACCGAACCGATAAGGTAGGCACATACTATTAGTACAATCCAGATTGTC
>JAUWYU010000181.1 GCA_030615655.1 Dehalococcoidia bacterium | reverse complement strand
AGGATGCCGCCGAAGCGGGTAACCCGCTTGGTAAAACGTGCCAGGGCGCCGTCAAGCATATCGAAAACCCCGGCAAAGAGCACTACCCATCCCGCCGCAAAAAGATGGTCGGTAATAACCAGGGCGGCAGCACCGACAACTATCCAGAACCCGAGCCAGGTTAGAATATTGGGTGTTATCGGCGTTCTTGCCAGGAGCTTTACCGCCGGCTGAGTGACATACTCGGACGTGACTTCACGGGCTTTAGCTAGTTTCGACATTACTTAGTGCTTTCCCGAAGCCGCGCTGACCGGTGGCGCCTCTGCTTCCGGGATTGCTTTCGGCGGCGCTATCTTGTCGAGTGTCTCTTGATAGTAATTTAAAACTCTCTGGGCAATGCATGCCCAGTCGTATTCCAGCGCCTTCGGTCTTCCCCTGGCGCCCATCTGCTGACGTAGCGACTCATCGCTTATCAGTGTAACCAGAGCTTCGGCTAATTTCTCCCCGTTTTTCGGAGGCACTAGGAGTCCTTCAACATTATTGGTCAATACGCTGGAATAGCCGGCTATGTCCGAGGCAATGATAGGCTTGCCGACCGCCATAGCCTCAAGCAGGACGATGCCAAAGCTCTCCCGGCCGGTGGCAGGAAAACAGACGATATCGGCTGTTTTATAGTATCTGGGCAAGTCCCTGTAAGCTGCGTAGCCGGTGAAAGTAATATCGCTCAGGCCGTTATTATTGATTCGCCTCTGGTATTTATTTCGCAGCCTGGTGCCAGGCCCCACGACAATGAGACGGCACTTGGGAAATTCCGGCTTCACCTGGTTGTAGGCTTTCAGCAGGTAGTCGAACCCCTTTCTTTTCTCCAGACGCCCGACGAATAGAATGTTAAATTTTCCGTCATTAAATTGTTCAATCGGTGAAATATCATGATTGAAGTGATTGGTGTCTACGCCATTGGGTATAATCTCGTAATCGGCCGGGAAATACGGGCTTACGTATTCCAGGGCCGGTTTAGACACGGCAATATGACCGTCGAGTTTTCGAAACCACCGGTCGAGGTACCACTTGGCCAGCGGCGAGAACATGGTGTACCAGGGTTTCCCTCCGGAAGCGTGGAAGGTGCCCACCATCGGTGTATGTTTCAATCTAAGAGTGGTGGTGCATAGCGTTGGCATCAGGGGTTCGTGGAGGTGGCAGATGTCGAATTTCTCCCGCTCGAATACCTCATTTACCTGCGACTCCAGTCTTATGGACACGGTGATCCGGGCTATAGAGCCGCTCACCGGAAGGGGTCGTGGCGTGCCGATGCTTATAAACCGGTCACCAAGGGTGTAGACCGCTTTTGAGGCCGGGGCGATAATCTTCACCTCGTGGCCCATTCGGGTAAACTGCTGCTCTAGGCAGGAGATATGGTTGACCACGCCGCCGGGGTGGGCAAAGTCATAGGGGGATACCAGCGCTATCTTCATAAGTAGCTACTTGGTAACCTCCTGTTTTTTGGGTTGCTTGGCCAATGCGTCCGCTTGGGCGGTGGCCTTAATAAAATCCTCCACCATCTTGCGGGCTTCCTCGTCTGTGTATTGAATCGGCGGTGACTTCATGAAATAAGCTGAAGGTCCTCTCAGTTCTCCTTTCAATCCGTTATCCAGCGCCAGCTTGCAGCACCTTATAGCGTCGATGACTACCCCTGCGGAGTTCGGGCTGTCCCATACCTCCATCTTCATGTCGATAGTCAGCGGGACATCGCCGAAGGTGCGCCCCTCCATCTTTATATGACAGTACTTGCGGTCCTTAAGCCAGGGTACGTAATCGCTGGGACCGACATGGATATCGTCGGGGTCTAGCTCATAATCCAGCTGCGAGGTAACCGCAGTCGTCTTTGATATTTTCTTGGATTCCAATCGCTCTCGTTCCAGCATATTAAGAAAGTCCGTATTGCCGCCGAAGTTTAATTGATACGTATGCTCCAGCTTGACGCCGCGGTCGCTAAACAGCCGTGCCAGCAAGCGGTGGGTAATCGTAGCGCCGACCTGCGACTTGATATCATCGCCGATTACCGGCAGGCCTCTATCGGCAAAGCGTTTCTGCCAGTACTTCTCCTTGGCAATAAAAACGGGAATGCAGTTGATAAAGCCGCAGCCGGCTTCCAGCACCTGCTCAATATACCATTTGGTGGCTTCCTCACTGCCTACCGGCAGGTAGTTGATGACCACATCCGTCTGGGTGTCCTTCAGGATTCTCACGATATCAGCCGTCGGCCCCGGTGCCTTCTCGATTATTTGCGAGAGGTACTTGCCCAGGCCATCGTGGGTCATCCCCCGCTCGACCTTGACGCCGGTATCCGGCACATCGCAGAACTCGAAGGTATTGTTCGGCTTCGTGTAGATTGCCTCTGCCAGGTCCTTGCCCACCTTATTCTTGTCAATATCGAAGGCGGCTACAAAATTGACATCGCTTATGTGGTAGCCGCCCAGGTTAACATGCATGAGTCCGGGTACGAATTCATCTTCCTTCGCGTTTTGGTAGTAATGCACACCCTGGACTAGTGATGAGGCGCAGTTCCCTGCGCCGATTATGGCAACATTTATTTCCCCCATGTCTGGTACCTCCCCTTTCTAAAGAGATGATGCTCAAGAGTCTAGCGTAATGACTTGATTCTGTCAAGCACCGATTTGAACTATACCCCCTTTGGGCACGGCCTGTCAAGACTTATAACACTTTCTTATATTATGCTCATAAATACCGTGTGGGGTTGAGGATATACATGGCCCATCCTAAGTATTCACGTCCATACATGAGATACTCGTCTTGGTTTTTATGAAGATGGTCGATAACTTCCTTTCGTTCTGAATGATCTGGATTCTCCTCTATCCATCGAATTAGTCCGTACCAGTTATCAGCTTCATATATATCCCAATCATCATGGCTTGCTCGCACGACGTACTCTAAGTCAAAACCTTCTTCAC
>JAUWYU010000047.1 GCA_030615655.1 Dehalococcoidia bacterium | reverse complement strand
TGAGCGCTTCCCTGCTCGACCGCCTGATGCTGGACTCCGACCGCCTCGAAGCTATAGCGCAGGATGTGCACGCCGTGGCCACCCTAAACGACCCGGTGGGAGAGACATTCGACATGCGCACCCTGTCCAACGGATTACAGGTCAGCAAGAGGCGAGTGCCTATAGGCGTCATCGGCGCCGTCTACGAAAGCCGTCCCAACGTCACCGTGGACATATCAGCCCTCTGCTTGAAGTCGGGCAACGCCGTTATCCTGAGGGGCGGCAAGGAGACAATCAACTCCAATACGGCGATAGTCAGAGTAATCCAGGAAGCCTGCAGTCGTGCCGGAATACCCGAAGGGGCGATGCAGTTCATCGAGAATACCGACCGCGCCCTGGTCAACCACATGCTCAAAATGAACAACGTTATAGACATGGTCATTCCAAGGGGCGGGGCAGGGCTGATAAAGTCCGTAACCGAGAACGCCACCATGCCGGTGGTCAGCGGGGGCATCGGCGTCTGCCACACGTACGTGGACAAAAGCGCCGACCTCGACATGGCGGTGGCCATCGCGTTCAACGCCAAGGTGCAACGGCCCACGGTATGCAACGCGCTGGATACCCTGCTGGTGCATAAAGATATTGCCGAAAGCTACCTGCCAATGATAGCGGCGGCGTGGGCTGAAGCGGGAGTGGAGATACACGGCGACGAGCGGACTCTGGCCATACTTAAATCCGACACGTCCCTGAAACTGGTCCCGGCGGTAGACGAAGACTGGGGCAAGGAATTCCTGGCACTGACGGCGGCGGTAAAGGTCGTGGACTCACTGGATAAAGCGCTGGAGCATATCGAGCGATACGGCTCGGGGCATTCCGAGGCTATTATAACCGAAGACGAGCCTTCGTCCAGGCGTTTTCTCGACGAGGTGGACGCCGCCTGTGTTTACGTCAACGCCAGCACGAGATTCACAGACGGGGGGCAGTTCGGGCTGGGGGCGGAGGTCGGCATCAGCACGCAGAAACTCCATGCCCGGGGTCCGCTGGGGCTGAGAGAACTGACCACCTACAAGTGGATAATACTGGGCAGCGGGCAGGTGAGGGCATAGTTACCCCGTGCCTGTCAGAGCTTCCTGCTGAACCTGAAACATCTGCCTGATGCCCTTTTCGGCCAGGGACAGTAAATCGTCAATCGACTCCCTGGAGAAGGGTTTGCCCTCGGCGGTGCCCTGGACTTCAACGAACTCGCCATTACCGGTCATTACCACGTTAAAGTCCACCGAGGCCCGGCAGTCCTCATCGTAGCAAAGGTCGAGCATCATATAGCCGTTGACAATGCCGACGCTGGTAGCCGCCACGGCACTTTTCAGCGGAACCGACGATATCACTCCCATATTCGCCAGCGTTTCCATGGCCTGATGCAGGGCGACATAGGCACCGGTAATGGCGGCGGTCCTGGTGCCGCCGTCGGCCTGGATGACATCACAGTCCACTATCAGGGTCCTTTCACCCAGGGCATCGAGGTCGGCCACCGCCCGCAGCGAGCGCCCGATAAGGCGCTGGATTTCCTGATTCCGGCCCGTAATCCTGCCAACCGAGGAATCGCGCCGGGTGCGGGTAACGGTAGCCCGGGGCAGCATGGCATACTCAGCGGTAAGCCAGCCGGTGCCGCTTCCCTTGAGAAAATTCGGCACCCTTTCCTCAACGCTAACCGAGCATAAAACATGGGTCTTGCCCAGCTTAATCAAGGCCGACCCTTCTGCGAAACTCTGGTAACCGGGTACTATTTCTATGGGCCGCAATTCATCATAGGCACGGGCATCAACTCTCTTCACGCAAAGCTCCAATCCAGCCAATATTATGTCAGAGTATAGCACCGATAGCTGATAATGGCAATTAAGGGGGGGCGATACCCACCGAGGTAAGGTATCTACTAATAGACCTCTTTCCTGTTTATGGCCACCCTGGCCACTCCCAGAGCAGCCGCGGACACGGCGAGGCAGAGCAACACCGAGACCGCAGGACTGATGGAATCCGTTTTCTCCAGCGAAGGCGGCATAGCGCCTATATCGGCGTCAAAGGACTCCGAGGAGCCGGTGAACATCGCGAGGACCATCTCCTCCATCCCGGCTTTATAGGTGCCAGTGAACAACCCCAGATAGGCCTGGATTTGCGGCGTCATTCTGCCGCTTTCAGCCTGGTTAGAGAAGGAGACATAGATATTACCCAGATGATGACCCGGGTCAATATAGTGAAGGTTATAGTTATCATAGGTGGTGGGCCATGCCGCTCTCAAAATGGGGCCGAGGCCGAAAATGAGCATTATCATGAGCATGGTAATTACTGTCTTGATGACACTTCCCCTGAACAGGGCAGATATGGCAATGGTAAGAGCATCAAAGAGGATGATCACAATGACGGAGTACAGAAATATCCACGGCACCAGCCCAATAAGGGGCTTTATTACGTCAGCATCGAGACCCAGAAGCGCCCAGAACACCGTAATAGAGCCGAAGAGTATCACAAGCTCGAGAAGCAAGGTGGTTACCAGAAGGGCCAGGAACTTGCCCAGAATGAACTGGAATCTGCTTATGGGCTTGCTCACCATAAGGAGGAGGGTGCCCTGTTCCTCCTCTTTGGAGATAAAGTCCATGCCGCTAGCCGTTATCACATAGGCAAGGTAGATACCGGCTATCCACATAAAGGAAATCAGCAGGAAATAGCCGACCAGGGAGTGGACCTGCATTTCCAGAGACATTGTCCCGGAGCGGAAGCTTTCTCCCCAGACCACCGACCCCAAGAATATAGCCGGTACCAGCCCGACAATGAGCACCGTTACCAGTCTCTTGAGGCTCATCAGTTCGCGGATGGTCTTTTCCATCACGATGAAGGACTTGCCCATAACTGACATAATTTTTCCGATAACAGCGTTATCTTGCATACCCTATTCCTCTTCCATCCCCATTGTTTTACGGTAGATATCCTGAAGAGTTGCCCGTTCCTCGCTGAAATGCTCAAGCTCAGCGCCGATTCGAGCGACCGCCGCGACCATCTCTCTTCTCAGAGAGGTTGCTTCATCGCTTATCAGGTGAATAAAGTCCTCGTTATCAATCCAGCCTTCTCTGAAGAGCCCTTTAGCCTTCATTGCCTTCATCACAGCATCATTGTGCGAGGTCTTGAGCAGGAAGTGGTTCCCGGAGAACCTTTTTCTCAACTCAGCCATATTCCCCTCCACCACAATCTGCCCCTTATCAATCATTGTCATGAAATCGACGATCTGCTCCAGTTCGGAGAGGATGTGACTGGAGAGAAAGATAGTCACCTCTTTCTCCTGTGCGAGCTGCCTCAGTTTATCCAGAATAGACAGCCTTCCCGTGGGGTCCATATTGGCAGTGGGCTCATCGAGGATGAGCAGTTCAGGCTCGTGTATCAGGGCCTGACCCAGACTGAGCCTCTGCTTCATGCCAGCGCTAAAACCACCCACTTTACTCTCGGAGAAATTTCCCAGGTCAAGCCAATCGAGAAGCTCCAGGGCTTTCTTTCTGGCATCTTCCCTTTTTACCCCACAGATTCTTGCCATATAGGCTATGTAGTCGGAGGCAATCATATCCTTGTAGAAAAACGTTTGCTCCGGGGAGTAGCCAATAAGCTGCCTGGCCGGGGTGGAGCCAATCTCATATCCTTTAATATACCCCTCTCCCCGGGTGCACCTGAGAGCCCCGATAAGCATTTTCATGGTGGTTGTCTTCCCGGCGCCATTGGGTCCGACAAAGCCGTGGATAGTCCCTTTCTGCACCGCCAGAGCGATGCCATCCACAGCGGTGAAGTCCCCGAAATTTTTAGTCAGGTCTTTGGTTTCAATCATAAGGCCATTATCCATGACGCGCCCTCCTACGGCGATATCTGACAATGAATCCCCACAGCGCCGGGGCGAGAGTGATTATGAGGAACAGAATCAGCCAAATAATCAGGCCGGTTGATGCGGAGCCTTTCTCCAAATCAAAGTTTACCGTCCGATAGATGCCCCGTCCATATTCATCAACGGAGCGAATCTTAAGCTCATGCTCTCCCTGAGCGACGGCCACGGTGAACTCATTCTCATTGGTCCGCCCGACCTCCGTTCCATCCACAAAAATCTGGTTGAAGGCGCCCTCGCCAGCCCCAGTCCACTCGACGGTCACCGGGGATGTCTGAACACTTCCCTCAGCCGGGGAGGTAATCCGAAGGTCACTGGCCACATCCAGAATGTAGAGCTCACCGCCTAACCCGGTCATCCCGAACCCAGTCCCCCGGGGCAGCTCAATGAAGTCAGAGCCCATGACCTGAAAATCGGCGAGCAACTCACCATTATGAATATCCACGACCATAAGCTGCCATTCCTTGGTCCTATCGGTCTGACCGAGGGCGATAATCAATGCCAGTTCACTGGAGCCGTCACCATTGACATCGGTTATCTCTTTCACCAGAAATCCGGGGTGCCACCTGCGGTCGTGGTGGCTGGTGGGGTCTATCTCTTCTAAAACGATATTGTTCACTTCCTTATCATGGGTAACATCATAGAGTACAATCTGGGCGCCAGGCTGCCAGGTGAGATTCTTAATGAGGGCAAGGTCGGTGACACCATCGCCCGAGATATCGGAAACAGGGCAGGCAGGCATGAAGCTACCCCAGTATCCCACCAGGTTAAAAAGGTGGTCAGCCCGGTAGTCGTTGAACTCCCAGATAACCGACTGGTCCCGGCCGCTCCTCACCTCGAGCCTGGGTCCCTCTTTCCCCTCGACCCATCTCTGACACAGCAGGGTATCGGGGTAACCGTCGCCATCAAAATCGGCACAGCCGGGGTCGAAGGTGGAGCTGTTAGGGTCATACTCCATCTCAAGGAGCCTTTCACCGGTGGCCGGCGACACAAAGGTGAGCAGTGGAGACCGGTTCTCCTGATGCCTGAAGTAGAAAAATTCCCTGATGCCGTCGCCATCGATGTCGTCCGCCAGCCAACCCTGCTGTCCGTCTATCCCCTCCTCGACCTCAATCGTCAGGAAATCATAGAAATCAAGGTCGCCCGTCCGAGCATCAATATCAGTGGCAAATATATATATCTCCCTGTGAGTGAACATAACCAGGTCGTCCCCACCATCCCCGTTGATGTCGTCAAGCACCAGCATCCTTGTCCAGTGCAATCCCTCGGCGCCAGGCTTGACGCCGGGCGGAAGTTCGGTCTCCTCGCCATACGGCGCGTGATAGCTCCCAGGATCAAAGGTCCAAGTCAGCAGGGTCTCCCCGGCGGGGTCCAGAAGATATATATCGCGCGGGGTCCTGACCATAAGGCAGACCGGGGCCGGTCCTCCCTGAAGAAACCGAGCCACACCGAGGGACAGAATCCATTTATTGATTTTCCGGTGTTGCTCCTCATTTGCCAGGCGCTCCCGCAAGTTATCAAGCTGCTTGGGCAACTCGTTCTCCTCAAAGTTCCGGCGCCTGCCCTCCTCCTCCTCGCTCAAACGCTGTTGAATCTCGTCTTCAGGCGTGTCATGCTGACGCATATCCCATTCTATCTCGTCCAGCTGTCTCTGTAATTCCTGCTCATGCCACTGGCGTATATATTTCTCCCGGTAAGACGGGTCCTGATAGAGCTTCTCCCAGACGCCATAGTAGGTCCGGTCAGTGACCGGCTGCTCAAGCAGGACGGTGCCGTCCCTGCCGCTGAGCAGGATGATTCGGGAATCCTCACCGAATTCTTCATCGTCCCGTTCCCATTCAGGTACCTGGAGAAAGCCGACAATATCCTGCCTGCCATCCCCATTAATATCGGGGGTTATCTGGATGTCGCTGATACCGCCGGTAGCCACGAACTCCTCATAGGGCACCTCGTAGGACCAGGCCTTCTGCCTGGTGGCCCCATCTATCACGTAGAGGACTCTGGCGGTAGGAGTGGCTTCGCGTCCCCCTGAGGTATAGGTTTTCGACCGTACGAGAAAGTCTTCAGCTCCATCGCCACAGAACTCACCCTGCTCCACGGCAATATCAGCTATCCTGGGGTAGTCCCAGAGCACATCGCCGTCAGTTGAGACCAGGAGCAGGTCTCCAGAGTTTGAGGCAAGAATAAAGGTGTCATCACCCAAGTCTCTGACGGCATACCTGTTATCGCCGGCCGATTCGGGGCCAGACTCTATCTCGATGAGTTCCAGAGACGTGCCATCTTCGAGGTCAATCACCCCTATCTTATCAGTGAAGCCCGACTTTCCCTGGGGCAAGAGAGCGACCTGTTCACCATCAATGGCAACTACCTCCACCTGAGAGATGTTCCCCAGGTCCAACATCTTTTGCCATATCAACAGCCCTGAGGCGCCGTTTAGCATAAACAGTCCGGACTTTCCCAACACACTCTGTCCGGCTTGCCCGACATAGGTGGAGGCCAGGACTTCCTCGATACCGTCTCCCGTAATATCAGAGACCAGGCGAACCTTGAGGTTGAAGAAGTTCAGGTCGCCGGGGCTGGTGGGCTTTTTCCACGTTTGCTGATAATACTCATACTGCAGAGCCATTACGTAGTCGATGACCCGGATTTCCCATTCAATGACGCCATCATTGAGGTCGATAAGACGCACCATGCCGTCCTCGGAACTGACTATTGCCCGGGAGTTACCCCGGCTGCCGACAGGCACGATGTCCCAAACCGAGCGGTCGACGGTAGCCCAGACCGCACCCTTGTTACCGATGACATCATATTTTTCAGCTATCCTATCCCGCCAGAGAAGTGCGCCATCTTTACCGCTGAGAACATGCATGAACCCGTTTTGCCCCCCTACGGCAAGGTCGGGAGTACCGTCCCCATCGAGGTCGGCGGTAACCGCTATCTTCCAGAGGTTATTGGCAGCCTCGTAATTCCAAATCTTGCTGCCGGTTTGACCATCAATGGCATAGACCCAGTAGCCCGAGGTGGCAACTACATCCTGAATATTGTCGTCATTGACATAGAGAGCTTCAATGTCGAAGGTGAGTGTCTGCTGTTCAGTCCACATCAGGTTATCAACAAAGACCTCCTGTTTCGGGATAAACTGCCATACCCTGGCGCCGGTAGCGCTATCATGGCATCGAATATTAGGGAAGTAGGTATCCCAAACAACCAGAACAATATCCTGCTGGCCGTCCCCGGTCACATCATCGAGAAGGGCAATATCCACAACAGAGTTCGGCGTGGCAATATAGTTAAGCAGAGCACCCCGGGAGACGGAATAGAGTCCTCTTGAGGTACCCAGAAGCACCGCTTTTTCTCCCTGGGCCAGTTCCATGACCGTGATATCCGCCTCAATATCTCCGCTCAATCCCGCCTGTATGAAATCGACAGATGGCTCAAGGGAGGCTGACGGAGCGGGGAGTGCGGACGGACGACCAGGGGAAACAGCTGATGAAACCGAGGAGCCCGATACCATGCTCCCGGCCACAGCTAAAGCGAAGAGAACGGATATTACCAGATATAAAACCACACAACGCGAGAACTTCACCATACCGGCCTTTATCTCTCTCCTCTACCTCAGTGTGGAGTATAACCAATGGGGAGAAATTAATCAAGATTTATAGTTCTATTCCGGATGTACAAGGGCGAGCTACTTTTGCCCACACCATACCCGTTTTACCGACCCTCAAAGTATTCGTAGGCATCGATAATATCGAGATACACACCATCAAATCCCGCATTAAGAATCTTCTCCAGATAGGAGTCATCATTTCCATAGATAACCTCCTGCCAATTCTCGTCCCAGTAACGAACTTTGTAATTGCCAAGCCATTCCGGATTTTCCTCGACCAGCCACGAAGGGTGAGCCGTTTTCCATCCTGTCTGCCAATAATAACGGTAGTCCTCTGCCTCACCAATACTCATGTAGGCAATTACCAGTCGAGACCCTCCATTTGCTTTAATCTTTAAAGATGCAACCTCTCCGGCGGTCAGCGCAATGTCATCATAGAATAAATCAATGATAACAATATCATAATTTGTTTCGCTCAGGGCACTCAAAAAGCTCTCCTTATCGGGGAACGAGCCCGGGTCAATCAAATATAGAAAGTTCATGGCGTCTGCTAACGAAGTGACACCGGAAGTATGGACATTGCAGGGGTCTACCGGATAGGCTGGAATATTGTCCAGTGCTCTGTGGTCGGCTGCAAACGATATATAGGCTCTGGCAGCATTGTGTTCGCAGGAATAATCCACAAATGACTGAGTCCAACAATAGTCAGTAACCAGAACCTCAACACCGTTATTCTCAGCAATATCCATAAACGCAATCATAGAGTTTCGCTCAGATTCCGGCGTGGCCACATTATCCTTATCATATCCATAAAAGAGGTCTTCCCGCCCGACACCATCTATTGCGTAAAGGTATGCGCTTGCAGGTGATTCATTTGCCTTCTGGCCCCTGACCAGCAGTTCGTGTCCGTTCTGGGGAATAATAATAAAGTCCGGATTTAACTCTTTGGCCCAGGCACTAATACCCCGGACAAGGTCACGCATATCCTGCCGGTAGTCTCTTTGAGTTGCCGGTTCTTCGTCAGTACCGTGATTACCACACCCCCACATCAGAGCCACCACAATAGCTAGAATACTTACTAATAAGGGCCTCTTTACTCTGTACCTCCTTTAACCGGTAGATAAACCGGAGTCCGTCCAATCTTTTTGAAATCTGACAAATTTTACCACAACTTGTTGGAAATATTGAACGAAGCGCTACGAGGTGCACTGAGGTTACAATTTCTGCCAGCCCGCATGCCTGAGTCAGCAATTGTGCCCCCTGGTATGACAATTGCGGGTCTATATGTAAAGAGGCGCCAGCCTTGACTACTCCTCAGCTTCCAGGAGCACACCGTCCTGATGGAACTCGCCGGAGAGAATCCTCGTCCCAGTCTCGTCCCACACGACATTGCGGTACTCGTACGCCGTGACGGATACCATCCATCCCGCAGGCATACCCACAACGTCCCTGGGCACCAGTATCATGAGGGTAGTGTCCGATCTGTAATATTGGCAGGGGATGAGCTCCCAGGTTACTTCTGGCAGACTGTACCCGGCCTCGCCGTTGCGATAGTACACGTTGACGACGCGCTCCTCCCACGTGCCGGCAAAGACAGTAAAGTTATAGTGCACATCGGCGTCATCCGCGATGGGTCCCACGACCTCCAGCCAGAAGACTATGTTGCCCCCGTCCACCCTGGTGTGGGCCGCCACGATGTCTATCTCAGAGTGTCCTACTACAATATCACCAGTCTCCCAGTAGCTGTATTCCTCAGTCTCCACGAGGACTTTCTCATGCACGTCATCGGTGGCGGTCGTCTTTGCAATATCAAAGATGGGGCCGCCCTCCCCAGGTACCCAATGTGCCTCATATGCCAGCTCCGCCTCACTATTTACAGACGTCA
>JAUWYU010000026.1 GCA_030615655.1 Dehalococcoidia bacterium | reverse complement strand
ACCAGATTTGGGCTGACCTTGTTGACCACATCTCTCTCTTCACCCCACTTCCATCCGTCAAGAAGCCGCTCAACATTCCAACGAGCGTGTTCCATTTCCGCCATGGTCTCGATTTCATCTTTGGTGAATGTCATCCTGGCTACCTTACGGCCGACAGCTTTAACCACGGTGCAGCCAATTACACGTAGTTTATTAAAAATATCATCGGTCTGCTGTAGATTCGACTCCTTGAGGTGAGCTATAAGTTTATCCCATTCTACCATCGCCGGGTCATCTGTACGGGAGCTTCTGGCCTTGGTAGTGCGATAGTTTTCGTGAATTGCCCGGGCAATAGTCTCTCTGAAGGCAGGTTCCAGCAGTGGCCTTACGCCTCCGACGAATGCCTCAATCGTCATGGCATCCATGGGTAGATACAGCAATGCCTTTGAGTCTGCCCAGTCATCGTCCGTGACAAGCCTGGCGGCCTCACCTCCGCTGTCTTTCAAAACGGCGACCTGCGCTCCCAGAGAGAGTGCCATTCTGTACTCTGCCGCGGCGATGTCACCGCCGTTTATGCCGAGGAGTTTGACCTTTGCGGGGGGGATTTTCGAGGTGATAATATCAATCCAGTATTGCAGCGGTTCGAGTACACTGGAGTCATTCCCATCCGTATGGCGAATCTCACTGTATCGGCTATCCTTACGAACTTTGCCAGGCAGCCTGCGGGGGACGTAGCCGATGGTTTTGATGGCATCAGGATACCTGTTTCCTATCTCAGCCACCAGGCTGCCAACACCGGCGGTTGTCCCGCCGGAAATGACGGTGCCGTTGAAATCTTTGAATCCCTCGATTATAACCTGACGATAGTCTTGTATTCGTTGTTCGACAATGGGGTCATTGCCACCAGCTATGATGACAATGTGGTCCGGGACAGGCTTACAGCCTTTGGCGGTGAGCTTCTTTATCTGGTTTTTAGCTTCTATTGCCGCTTTGCCTGTTGGGAATTTCGCAGCCAGTCCAACTCTTAATAACCGTTGTGCCCACTCGTAACCCGGCAAGGCGTACCGGACAATATCAAGTTTTTCCAGGGACTTGAGCGAATTATCAATCATCCAATCAGCGGTACTGAGCTGAACAGCCTTGGCGTAGGCGGCAAAGCTTTCATAGGGTATACCTAACAGCAAATAGAATTTACCTATGTCATAAAATGCCCAGGGCAGATTCATACCGACATCTGCCTGATCACGGCATTTCTGGATGGCATTGTCTATAACCGGGCGTAGTAACGGCACTATGGAAATATCCTGAAAACAGGTAAGCTCACACTCAATGTAATTTCCAAGCGGATACGAAGCAGATGGGTCAATCTCGAAAGCCCGGCGGTAAAGTTCTTTCACTTTGTCTTCGTCAATACCTTTCCAGGTGCCTGCTAGTGAAGCTATAGCATCTGAATCCCCGCTTGACTGAGTAATGGCGGCCTCAAGGTAGTTCTGTCCCTGTCGATATTCCTCATCGTTCGGTTTATTTCCATGTAGCTTGCACATGGCGACACCAAGGTCTATCAGAATCGGCTGGTACCCTGAGTCGGCGTATTTAGAAAGCGTGTCTATGGCTTCTTGCCAGTCACCAAGGGTGATAGCCAGCTTTCCGATACGGGCAGCCAGTTCCGCATTTTCCGAATCAAGGGCCAGAATGATTTTTAAATTCTCTATCTCTTCCTGCATCTGCTGACCGGTCATGTAGGTACCATAGCTGGCGGCATATCTTTGCAGACCTTCCTGGACTCTAGCAAACGAGCTATCGGCATCTTCGAGAATAGCTGCCTGGGATGCCATCACTCGTTCCCACTTGTCTGGAATTTTAAAAGCGCCTTTATAGGCCCTGTCGTGAGTAAAAACCCCCCAAGCGTGCTCAAGTATCGTCTTCACCTGTATCTCTGCCTTAAGGCAAAAAATTTCTTCGGGTATCTCCACATCTATATCTTTCGCAGGGAAGACGCCTGGCTTGAATTTAATGATGTAATGGACACCCCTGTATCCGAACTCAGCGGGCTTGAGCCGTTTACTAACATCGATGGTGTTTTCCCAGTCAATTTCAAAATGATTTTCGATAAAATCTGACATGACCTTAACTTCGGCCAGGGTGGGTACAATGACCCGTCCTCCACACAGGTCTGTTATCCGGTTGACAGAATCCCGGTACTTGAATCTCTTGCGCAGGGCCTTTTCTCCAAAGCTGGCGATGGACTTCGGACGGGTTTGTATGATAGCCAGCGGAGCGTGCTTCTTCGCAGCTTTATCCAGCACTGTTTGCAGCACCCGGCTATATGTACGATATTTAGGGAGGACTTCGATGAATTGTTTGAGCTGTTTTTTAAGCCATTCTTGCTCCTCTTGCCTTTCAGGTCTATCCATTGGCAACCTCCTCCAATCAGTTTTTCTCATATCGGGATAACATACAAGGCCTCGTCACAGGGGTGCATGTTTACGGCTACTGTTCATCCATCCGGCTGTAAGCCTGGAGAAGAGGCCGGAATTGCTCAGCCAAGTCAATCTTAGCCAGATCGTGACGGTCGACCCAGGTGAAGTCGTCATGCTCGCTGCTGAGACGCACCTGTCCCGACTCACCACTACCTTCCATAATCAGGTAGGCTACCTTCTTCGTCGGCGACTCAGATTCGGCGGCTCCGAGAACGCGCTGAAGGGAAATAGTCAAGCCTGTTTCCTCAGCGACCTCTCGAAGTAACCCCTGTTCAAGGTCCTCCCCGGCGTCGACCTTACCGCCCGGCAGGTCCCACCGCCCGGGATTTCCCAGAGAACTCATGGACCTTTTCAGTAGCAGGCAACGCCCTTCTTTATCACGAACTACGACCTTGGCGGACAGGGCAAACGGCTTATCTGGCATAACTGCCTCCTGTAAATAATACTATAAATTCAGACCGGCACCTCTGGAATATGGAAGCGCACCACCACACGCCAGTCCTCGTTCTCATGCAGCATGGTTTCTTCAGCTTCTTTCAGTGTTTCGAGGAAACTATTATAATCCCGGGCTCCAATCATTTTACCTTTTAGTTCTTCCAGGTGTCGCGCCATCTCGGTCGAACGCATTGAATTCCTTAAGTAGTCCCTGTGTGTCCGAATCGCGGTTATGCTGGCGGCAATGGCCGGGAAGACGATAGCCAGGAAGGCATAGAGATTATCAAGCGAGTGGGGGCCGGCATTAAAAATGTGGAGTAATGCGGCGCAGATGGTCAGGCCGAACATGACATAGCTTGCAGCGGACATGCGATAATGCCGCCGGTAGTGACGCTTCCTGGTGCTGTGGTGATACCGAATCTGGTCTTCAACCCAGGCTTCGCATGTGAAATATTTCAACCCTTCAAATATGGATGAATCCGTCCCTGCAAGGCGGGGTCGATAACTCCATACTGAAAGAAAGGCAGCTACAATCCAGTGCTGGGGGGAATAGGCGAGGCTCAAGTGCCGGGGTGGTCGTAGTGCTGACACGTCAATATCCGCCAATGCCATGAACAGCACCGAGCGAAACCGTTCCGCCAGGAACCTGTAATCTATCCACTTGCTATGCCATCCCCGGCGTCGGCTTATACCAACAATTGCCAGCACGGCTAGCATCAAGACTATTTCCGAAGTCAGGATTATCGGCTTTTCGGGCACAAAAAGGACCTGGAAGGCAACTATGACTACAGCCGCTAAAGCCAGGGTATATACAAGGCTCTCCAACCGGTAATACAGGTGCTGATAGCGTAAAGCGAGAATATCGGCCCGGACGTAATGGCGCAGCGTGTATTCAAGGGTTGCCTGCAGTCTTTCAGAAGGCAATCTGGCGTTTTCAGCGGCGCCCTCAAAAAACTCCCGCATTCCTTTTAGCTGCTTCTCGAATTTAGAGGCGTTGACCTGTTCTGAGTTATACCTGTCAATATCCTGGAATAGCCTCAGGTTTAAGCCACGCCCTAAATCGGTCGTGACCTGGCCCGGTTCTTCGGTGTTTATCCAGATTAGAGGGCATTCGGTGTCACGAGCATACTGGACAATTTCCTGTGTGCCACCTCGACCGGCGGCAGGACTGCCATTCCAGAGAGCGATGAGAACATCGCACTGGTCAACAATATGGCGCCCGGCTTGCTCGTACGCTTCATCCCGGTCGGCACCGGGCGGGAGTGCTCTGACACTCCGTGCCTGGGAAAGCAGTTTCTCAAACTCATTCTTAGATTCATCAGTCTTAAAATCCTGTATATAGTCATCCTTCTCAAAGGGAAGGACTGCCTCCAGCATCGCCCCGGGAAACTGGAGAACTTCCCGGGCAACCAAACGGTCGGCTCCTTCGGCAAGGGAGGAAAGAATAATCGGCGCCAGTGGTGTCCCCGGCAGAGGTGGTACCATTTGCCTGACCCCATCTATTGCCGCCCGGACTTGCTCAACGAGCCAGGGCTGAGCGTCCAGTTCTCGATGGCCGGTGACTCCTATCACAACCCGGGATGTAATGTTTTGTCCAGGCAAATGAGCAGGGGACTGTAACCACCCCATACTTCCTCCCTGGTGACCGTATTGATGCTGAATCAGGCTCAGCCAAAAACGGAAGTTACAGACCATATTATGGCGTAGTAGGTGAGGCAAGTCAATACGCTGTGAGTCAGGCCTGCATCGGATTGCCCCAGCCATGGTGGTAGTGATAGACTTCTGGAAGAACAGATTTCACACATCTATAACCGGAGGAACGATACAGAGGGGTACTTTGGGGAAAAGTATCGAAGATTTACTTAGTGAGATGACGCTCGAGGAAAAGGTTTCCATGCTGGCCGGTGTCGATAAGTGGCATACCAGAAGCATCCAGCGTCTGGGTATACCATCGATAAAAATGACCGATGGTCCATATGGAACGAGGACAATGTCGGACGACGACCCCGGCCAGACACTTCGGGGGACGTGTTTTCCTACCGGCTCTGCCCTGGGGGCTACCTGGAACACGGAACTGGTCAATCGGGTTGGTGCCGCCCTCGGAGCGGAAACCAAGGCGAAAGGTTGTGCTATCCTCCTCGGACCCTGTGTCAACATCCACCGCTCGCCGCTGGGGGGCAGAAATTTCGAAAGCTTCACGGAAGACCCGTATCTGGCAGCCCGGCTGGCGGTGGCCTTTGTAAACGGAGTCCAGAGTCAGCAGGCAGGCACGTCCTTAAAACATTTTGCACTGAACAACTCGGAGTTTGAAAGATTCACTATCAGCTCAGAAGCTGCCGAGCGGGTCATCCGGGAGATATATCTGCCCGCTTTTGCTGCGGTCGTCAGGGAAAGCCAGCCCTGGACAGTCATGTGTGCCTATAACCGAATTAACGGCACCTACGCTTCGGAAAACAGTCGCTTTCTGAGCGACATTCTTAAGAACGAATGGGGTTTTGAAGGTTTCGTAGTATCAGACTGGGGTGCCGTCCATAGTACCGCACCCGCTGCCAACTCCGGAATGGACCTGGAAATGCCGGGTCCGCCCCGCTTCTTCGGAGATGCCCTGGTCACTGCCGTAAAAAACAGCGATGTCAGCCTGGACGTCATTAACGACAAGGTCCGCCGCATTCTCAGTGTCATTGCCAGGTCAGGTGCCTTCGATAAGCCGTTAACCATCTCTAAAGAAAGCTCGGACACACCCGAGAACCTGCGCCTAGCGCGGGAGGCGGCGCAGGAGGCAATAGTACTGTTAAAAAACGATAATATCCTGCCGTTAAAGAGGGAAAACCTAAGCTCTATAGCCGTAATCGGGCCTAATGCTGCCGAAGCCAGAATCCAGGGCGGCGGTAGCGCCATGGTGAAGCCCTACTATACCATAACCCCACTGGAGGGCATCAGCCGGAAATGCGGGGATTCCGTGAAAATACATTATAAAATCGGGTGCCGGAATAATAGAATGACCCCGCTTCTTAATTCGGAGTATCTGATTCCCGGTGAAGGAGAAGGGGAGCGCGGTTTAACCGGAGAGTATTTTGCTAATAACGACCTGTCCGGAGAACCCGTTTTGAAAAGACTGGATAAGGAATTTACCTTCAGCTGGGGTGGCGATTCGGGAATTGCCGTTCCCGGAATGAGTGTAGACACAGATAATTTTTCCATCAGGTGGACAGGGAAGTTTGCGGCCCCCCAATCCGGGAAATACAAGTTTGGTCTGCGCATTGATGGCCTGGGCCGGATTTACGCCGATAATAAATTAATCGTTGATAAGTGGACAGATGAATCTGAAGTTGATTTTATCAGCATAAGGAAAGAGTATACTGGCGAATGCTACCTTGAAGCTGGAATGCTTTACGACGTCAGAGTGGAATTCGCCAGCCGACTGGACTTACCTTCGTGGATTCCGCGTCATTTTCGGCTGGGTTGTGAAATACCTCTTCCTGATGATGCTATAGCCCAGGCGGCTGATATCGCCGCCAACTCGGACGTTGCTCTTGTTTTCGTCGGCCTGAATGAAGAGCACGAAACCGAGGGCAGGGACAGGCCGGATATGGAGCTTCCCGGTGCTCAGCTGGAGTTAATCGAGACGGTTGCCGAAGCTAATAAAAACACCATTGTCGTCCTCAATAACGGCGCACCGGTAACGATGACGGAATGGATTGACCGGGTTGCCGGTGTTGTTGAGGCATGGTTCCCGGGGCAGGAATGTGGTAACGCTATTGCCGATGTCCTGTTTGGCGATGTCAACCCCTCTGGCAAGCTGCCGGATACCTTTCCGAAGCGGCTTGAGGATAACCCAGCCTATTTAAACTACCCCGGCAAGAACGGCAGGGTATACTACGATGAAGGCATCTTCGTTGGTTACCGCTACTACGATAACGAGGGTATTGAGCCGATGTTTCCTTTTGGCTACGGACTTTCTTACACAACCTTCGATTATAACAATCTTCAAGTGCCGGCAGAAATGAGAGCGGGTGAGTGGTTGAAGGTAGCTATCGATGTTACCAATACCGGTGAGAGAGCGGGTAAGGAGGTCGTACAACTGTATATTCGTGACGTAGACTCCAGCCTGGTAAGGCCGGTCAAGGAACTAAAGGGGTTCCAGAAGGTCTACCTTGATGTGGGTGAGACGAAAACGGTTTACTTCGACCTGGGCATGGACGCTCTCTCTTTCTATGAGCCTGATGGGAAACAATGGGTAGCTGAAGCCGGTGATTTTGAGGTATTGATTGGCGGTTCATCACGAGATATACGGGCTCGCGCCTGTTTTAGACTGAATGATTAACGGGTGATATGGATATGAGATGGATTCAAAAACCCGGGGTTAGAGGGTTCGAACGTGAGCCGCACAGGAATCGAACCTCCAACCGGCTGATTAAGAGTCTGTTTGCCAATGTACCTGACTGTGTTATTGAAGCTAAATAGCGTTTATTCTGTTTATGTCTTCCCGCTTGTTTTGAGTGTATCATTCCCTCTTGTCCCTTGTTAGTTCTATCAGTCCGTGACCAAAATGTGAACAGTATTTGCGTTCACCTTGAAGCAATAGGTGCGAGTAGCAGTGAACGTATTGAGGTGATTATCGAAGTTCAGGGAGGTGTACAATCCGGTTCATCAATGGGCAAAATCGATTATATGCCAGACAGTGGTTTCTTTGACTATATCGTATACTAACAACTGATTAACCTGTAACATTAACGAGCCAGACTGTTGTTATTTCAGTCTGACTCGGTTAGTTTTATTGGGATATACTCAGATGAATAGGGAAATTTTCAGTAATTACCGGTATAGGACATATTATTTAGACTGGTCCTCTTCATTCATGGCGAAGACTTGCATTATCTTGCCACCAGGTCGAATCGTATCCTTTTCATATTGCATCCCGACTTTGATGGCTACACGCGCTGAAGCCGGATTCATAGGATTGATCAGAGCTATGATACGCTTCAAACCAAGATATTTGAAAGCATTCTCTTTAATGACAGTGGCTATCTCAGTGGCATATCCATTTCCCCAGGCAGACCTAGCGATGACATAAATTAACTCAAACTCGTTGCTACCGTCAACCTCCTTGTCAATAATCCCGCAATGACCAACAATTTGGTTGGTTGCTTTCTCAGTAACAACCCACAGGTCAAATGCAGGCGGCGGTTTGAGTCGGGCATCTTCTGTGAGTTCCTTGTACACTTCATCGTAATTTCGCGGACCGCCCATGAACTGTGTTATCTCGGGATCAGTCCAGAGCGAAGCTAGAGCTGCTACATCCGTAGTTTGAAGCGGTCTAAGAAATAGTCTTTCGGTTTCCAATTTCATTCAAACTTGCTCCTTGACGTATTCTACCACAGTTACTTCTCGGTGGGGTTTGGTAGATTGATATTTGAACAGTCTAACGATATGATAATACTATGCCGAGAATTATGAACTGCCTGTATACAAATTGTTGCATCCTGATGAGGGGATATTAATGTCAGTATGAGAAGATTTTTGTTTAAGATACGTTGGTTCATTGCAGTCTGTGTTATCGGTGTTATTATTGCTTATATGACTATCGGCAATGATTATGCCGTGAGTTATGACGATGTGATAGATAATTATGAAAATTCTGGTGAATACTATGAGAAGGTTGTAATATACGTAGAACCAACCCATTATGAAGTGAGAACTAAAGCACTATCAATTGTGAATGATGTTCCTGATGGTATTAACGGCAATTCCGAGGCATGGAAAATCTGGTCGATTAATTACTGGGTGTCAAAACACATCGATTACGTTGAAGACCCGCATGGCGACCACTATACAAATGCGTATGGAGTTCTACAGAAAAAATATGGAGACTGTGACGACTTCTCAATCCTGCTGGCAAGTATGTATGAATCGGTAGGACTGGATGCGGCACTGGTATTTTTAAACACAGATGATGATCCTGAAGTTGACCATATGGCGTGTCTGGTCTACTGGCCTGATGACGTGGAATCCTTTCTGGCTGAAGAAAAAGCCATCATGAAACAGAGAGGAATAACCAGCCCGGTCAGGCAGGTTAGAATAAGAAATATTTTTGCCGGGACTTCACATTCAATGCTTGGGAAATATACCTCAGGAGTTTTGTTGTTTATCGATGTAATTATGAGCGAAGCTGCGAGCTTGGTGGGTCATATTACACATCAGCCATACGATGTATTGGAAATAATAGACGTGGGTAGATGAAGGATCGCTATGCGGAGTGATAATGGAGAAGATTAGCATATTCGATAGCAGGCAGAATAAAATCATCAAGGTTGAGAAGGTTTACAAGACCGATACCGATTGGAAGAAAATATTAACTTCGGAACAGTATTTAATTACGACCGAAAAAAGGACCGAGCGCTCGTTTACATGTACTTTTAACGATGTTAAAGAACCGGGTATCTACCAATGCGTGCGGTGCGGCACAGACTTGTTTAAAACTGCATCCAAATTTGACTCAGGAACGGGCTGGCCGAGTTATAATGAACCGGTTTCGGACCTGAATATTAGACTGCAAGAGGATAACAGCGAAGGTAGACAAAGGACAGAAGTGCTTTGTGCTAGGTGTGAGGCGCATTTAGGACATGTTTTCGATGATGGCCCACCCCCCACTGGTAAGCGCTACTGTATCAATTCGGCGGCGCTGAGATTTTTACCGACATAAAGTATTGCTGCTACTTAAGATGAATCCACGCGACAAGAAGTTAATTTAATGGATGCCAACAAGCTACAAGGTGTTCGTTTCCCCTATTCTCGAGCGGGGGTTCCTCCTGTTTGCACTCTTCGGTTGCTCGCGGACACCTAGGATGGAATCTGCAGGCAGAAGGTGGGTTGCTGGGGCTAGGGACTTCGCCTTCGAGGACTATTCTGCCCCTTTTTCTTTTAGGATCAGGTACGGGAGTTGCTAATACCAGAGCCTGTGAATAAGGATGCACCGGGGCTCTAAAAATCTCCTCGGCGCTGCCAACTTCCACTATTTTACCAAGATACATTACTATAATCGTATCACAAACAATCTGGGCGACATTCAGGTCGTGAGTGATATACAGGTAGGTTAGCCCCTGCTCGGTCAACAATAGTTTTAGAAGTTCGAGTATTTGTGCTTGTACGGAAACATCCAGGGCAGACGTCGGTTCGTCGAATATGATAAATTCCGGGTTTGTTGCTAAAGCTCTGGCTATCGCGATCCGTTGCCTCTGTCCGCCACTAAACTGGTGTGGGTATCGCTTGTAATTCTCTTCGGTAAGACCAACCATATCCATTAATTCAGTAACTCTTTGTCTGACATCACTGCCGCGGAGAAGCTTGTGTACGACCAGAGGTTCTCCGATAGTCTTACCTATCCTCATCCTGGGGTTGAGAGATGTATAAGGGTCCTGATGCACTAACTGCATTCTCTTTCTCATAAGGTTGAGTTTCTTATACCCATAGGTAGCTAAGTCATATTCTTTTATCAAGGAACGCAGTTTACCGGATTTCTTATCTCCTTTTTCAAATGTTTCAATTTGTTCCTTGATGTCACTCGGTACATCAAAATATATATGACCGGATATTGGTTTATGGAAACGAAGGATAGTTTTTCCCAGTGTCGTTTTACCACAACCCGACTCACCTACAAGACCCATCCATTGTCCTTTCTCAACTGTCAGGCTAATATCATCAACAGCTTTGACTGCGCCGATGGGTCTACTCAATAAACCGCCTAGTATAGGGAAATATGTTTTGAGGTTCTTTGTTTCGACAAGTGTTTCCAATAGTTACTCCTTAATACAGATGACAAGCCACAAAATGTCTCGGTGATACCTCTCGCATATCTGGAATCTTTTCCATGCATATACTTTTAGCTCTACTACAGCGCGGATGAAACCCACATCCTTTCGGAGGATTAAGAAGGTCAGGCAACGTACCGGTAATTGATTGAGGTGGCTGCCCCGGTTTAGGTACTGCTGCCATCAAGGCTTGAGTATAAGGGTGCAGTGGATTGGAATACAAATCATCTACTTCTGCTTCCTCGTAAATCCGGCCGACATACATAACGCCAATTCTATCGCAAATTTCCGCAGCTACTGCTAGATCGTGAGTAATGTAAAGAATTGAGGCGTCATGCTCCTTCTTTAATTTCCGAATAAGATCCAGTATTTGAGCTTGAATGGTCACATCCAGTGCAGTAGTGGGTTCATCAGCTATCAGTAGTTTTGGATTGCAGGCTAAAGCCATGGCAATAACCGAGCGTTGTTTCATGCCCCCGCTCAATTCATGCGGATATCGTCGCACTACCCTTTCAGGGTCTGGTATTTCTACATCTTTAAGCAGGTCAGTTGCCATCACTAATGATTCGCGGTTAGTTCGCCAGAGTAAAAACCTAACAATAGGAACGCGCAGGAGTATGGTAGGCAACCGCGTACGAGGGTTTTGAGACATTATTTTATAGATGGTTTTTTCTGCAAACCGAGTTAACGAAGACAGTATTTTAACAAGTAGTCTTTCTTTATCTATAGGTTTATCGATATTATCCAGTATTCTTGCCACTATTTCTGATCGACAGTGAAGAAGCAAAGATTCGGAGATCTGGTCCCCAATGGTATAGACAGGATTGAGCGCAGAACTGGGTTCCTGAAAAATCATCGATATCTTACTCCCGCGCAACGTTCTGATTTCATCTTCCGCTATGCCCAGTAAATCCACAGCCTCACCATTGTCACTTCGGAAATAAATGCTACCCTGCTCTATTTTCCCTGGAGGTAGAATCAGACGAAGGATTGATAACGCGGTCACGGTCTTGCCACAACCGGTTTCTCCGACTAATCCATAGGTTTGGCTTTGTCCGATACTAAAGTTGGCGTTGTTTACCGCCGTTAATATTCCATCGTAGGTATGGAATCGTACGGTTAAATTTTCAATAGATAATAAATCGTTCATATTAGCTCTTACCTAGACGCGGGTCCAGAATATCACGGAATGCGTCACCAAGAAGGTTCCACCCCAGAACGAAGAAAAGTATAAATAAGCCGGGAATTGTAACGGCATACCAGTAGGCAAACGGATTACCTGAAGGCCCGATAATCCAGTTTCTGGCAAATCCGACCATCTGCCCCCAGTCAGGATACCCCTCAGGCGCTCCCAGACCGAGGAAACTCAAAGCAGCGGCCGCTAAAACCACGGCACCAATATCCAGAGAAGCCATAATTAACGTGGGATATATAGAATTTGGCAATATATGCCTGGTAATAATTCTCAGGTGTGAACTGCCAATACCCCTGGTGGCTTCGACATAATCCTCCTCTCTCACGGCAAGTATATCACCCCTGACGAGTCGGGTATACGATGGCCAGGAGACAATGATAAGGGCCACGATCACGCTATTAAGGCTGCGCCCAAGGGCAACGGTTATCGCCATGGCCAATATCAACGGCGGAAAAGCCAGGAAAATATCCGTTATACGCATTATTGTTTCATCAATAAGACCGCCGAAATATCCGGCAATACTACCCAGAGCAATACCGATTAATAATACCGAACCGATGACAATCAGTCCTACCTTGAAGGCTGAGCGCGTCCCCCAGATTACACCGTAGAAGATGTCATATTGTCCCTGCGTCGTGCCGAATATATGTTCTTCGCTGGGTGGTTGCGGCGTTGGAGAATATCCGTCCCGGGGAATTTGATCTGTATTCCTGTGACCTTCCGGTGCTGGCGCGATGACGGGCGCGAATATAGCGATGGCTAGGAATATAAGAAGAATGGATAAACCGGCTATAGATAGCGGATTCTGGCGCAACTGGTACAGGAAATATTTAAATCCCTTCATGACACACCGGCTCCTAACCGGATTCTGGGATCGATCCGCGCATAAAGGAGATCAACGACGAGGTTGGTGAGTACGAACAGGACTCCGTTGAAGAGAGCGAAAGCCAGCACGGCGGGAACATCCAGATTAACGGCTGATTGCCAGGCAAACCATCCCAATCCTTTATAGTTGAAAATCGTCTCGGTTATCACGACGCCGTTGACAATAGCAGCGAAGATGTAACCGCTGACGGTCAGTACCGGTATTAAGGCGTTTCTGCCGGCATGTTTGTTTACAACTACGTTCTCGCTGACTCCTTTGGCTCTGGCGGCCAGGATATATCCTTTACCCAGGGCTTCCAGCATACTGGAGCGCATCAGCCGCATGATAAAAGCTACGTTAACCACAGTTAAGGTTATTACAGGCAACACTAAATGCCTGAGCGCGTCTAACAGGACTTGACCGTTGCCGTTTAATATGGCATCAAGGGTATTGATTTTCGTATATCGGACGAATTCTTCGGAGTGAATAAGAATACTCATCTCCGTACTTAACCTCTCGGGGGGTAGGAAGCCGGTAAAGAAGCCATAGAATATCATCAGCAATATCAACCCGAGCCAGAACGTAGGAAGTGACCAGCCTATTATCGCACCGACTCTGGTGATATGGTCAAGGGGTCTATCTTTATGCGCGGCCGCTTTTTTACCAAGAAATATTCCTCCGAATATTATCAGAGGAGTGGCAAATAAGGCCAGTTCAATCGTGGCGGGTAGAAAGCTCCAGATGGCCCGGGTAACCGGCATGGAGACGACCTTGGACCACCCCAGGTTGCCGTGTATTACCTCATTAAACCAGTTGCCGAACTGGATCCAGATCGGGTCATTCAGGCCATACTTTTCAATGATTGCCTCGATATTCCCGAACTGTCGCGCGTCTGTTACATAAAGAGCCGCCCTCTCTACGGGTTCGAAGAGCTGCAACAATACAAATATAAGGATGGAAACACCGAAAAGAACGGGAATGAGAAGTACTAACCTACGTAGTATATAAGCTCGTAGTTCCAAATCTGACCCTCTCCAGTGTATACAAGGAAAGACCTTCCCCCACCG
>JAUWYU010000157.1 GCA_030615655.1 Dehalococcoidia bacterium | reverse complement strand
CCTGATTCTTTTCCAAACTCCCCGGTAGGGACGGTCTTCCAGCTTTGGTAGGCCGTACAGGTCTCGAACCTGTGACACCCTGATTAAAAGTAAACGGCACACGTATCCAGGTTCAACAATTACTAAGAGTGTTACTTACCGCACGAAAGCTTGAATCCTTATCTCATTGCACGATTTAGCGAAATGTTAATCGTAATATATACTACAATTCCAAATGAAGTGGTTATACACGAAACTAGGGAGACTTAAGATGGATGAATATATGAAAGGGAACCGGGATTTGTGGAACGAAATAACTCCTATTCACGTCGCGTCGTACTTCTATGACGTGGAGGGATTCAAGCACGGCAGGAGTAGTATGCTCTATCCAATAGAGCTTGAAGAGATGGGGAATGTCAGCGGGAAGTCCCTGCTGCACCTACAATGCCATTTCGGCATGGATACACTTTCCTGGGCCAGGCTGGGAACGAAAGTAACGGGCGTAGATTTCTCGGATAAGTCTATAGAATTAGCTCGTTCACTGAGCGAAGAACTAGGGATTGTGGCAGACTTTATATGCAGTAATATCTATGATCTACCGGAAAACCTTAAAGGTACCTTCGACATCGTATACACCTCAGACGGTGTACTGTGCTGGCTCCCCGACCTGAAACGGTGGGCAGAAATAATTTCTCATTTTCTCAAATCGGGAGGTTTTTTCTATATTTTAGAGGGTCATCCCTTCAGTCGTGTTTTTGATGATTCACCGGATGCTACAGAGTTAAAAGTCAAGTATTCATACTTCCATACGCCGGAACCTTCGAAGGGAAAAAGATACCTATCAGCATGGGAATCTGAAGGTGACTGCGCCGTTCCTGACGCCGTGGTTACCCACGGTTCATACGAATGGACTCACAGTCTGGGCGATATTATCAACGCACTTATATCCAGCGGACTGAAGATTGATTTCCTCCACGAATTCCCCATGATTTTCTATAAGTGTTTATCCTTTATGGAGCAGGAAGATGACGGGCGGTGGCGGCTTAAGGGAGATAAAATTCCGCTTATCTTTTCACTTAAAGCCTCTAAAATATAAGTGACACTTATTCTGAAGTAACAATAGGGCGGATTGTTCAATGTCCTATAGCAGAACATGCGTTTAATATGGATTATACGTCCACCAAGGTGAAGGTTTGGCGACATTTTAGCGACAAACTAAAAAGCACCAGTTGTCACCAAAAGGCACATTAGCTTCAAAACGGGTGTTGGGTAACTGACACAAAAGTTCTATTTTGTATCTAACGACCCCTATCGGCATACCTGACTTAGGATTAGGAAACCGCTGCTCTATCCACCTGAGCTACAGGGGCACGATGTTCCGGGCTCACCAAGGGTAATTGTAGCAACTAAGCACGTGGACTGCAACCTGGCTTGTCGCGAAATGGCAGGGTAAATTATCAAATGTTTGACTAAATTGACAAAACGCTATGATAGTGTATACTTTGACTATATTGTTTACAGGAGGTGGGAAAATGCCACAAATATTTAAAGCTTTAGCTACAACCACTGCTTGGGTACTATGGGTCTGCGGGCTGGTAATGGGGTTCAGTACCTTGATAGTAGGTATTATCGCTGGTGACCTATTTAATACTGAGGCAGTCACGCCTATGTCGTATCCGGTTATGTTCGCGGTTGCTGGTGCCTACGCTATTTTAGCAGTAGTTATCATGATACTACGGAAAAAGATGGAATAACACTCTACTTACGTCACAATCACCGGAATAAGACTACAAATTGTTATCTTTCGACGATACCTGGCGTGAAATTTTAACCTAGAAGACCTCTTGCCCTTAAATCGGCGGCTACGTCCGCCAGTTCGAGTTCTCGAAGTCTGGTCTCCGTCGGCAGGCCGCTGGCCACATCCCAGCCGCGCAGTTCGTAATATTCACTCTTCAGGTTTTCGAAGTCTTCTCTCTCTATCTTTTCGCCCCGCCTGGAGACAATTTCGCCGTTCTTCCCCGGGACGATGCAATCAGGGTTGAAAAATACAAACTGTAAGGGCTCATCATGAAGGTAGTCCATGAGCCTGTCTCCCTGTCTCCCTCCCCAGCCCTGCCGCAGCAGTATCGCCCTTTGCATATTGAAGACTCTCTCCCCGATTCTATTCAGCCCTGCCTCATCTATTTCTTTGCCTGTAATCGCGGATAAGACCTGGCTTTCCATGGCGGGGTCGCCGGTATGGTCTTCAGCAAACCTGACCCATATTATGGGCCAAAGGAAGTCGCAGAGGATAAGGCTCTCCTTGGCGTGGGTGCGGTCCTGGATTTTCTTAGCGGCCAGCGCTTTTCCTTCGTAGGTAGAGTAGTCGGCGGCGGCAGCGCCGCCCCAGAAATTTTTACCCACGTTCACAAAATCATTATAAGATAGAAACGCATCCTCTTCCTTTCGGACCCATTTACTCCACAGCCACAGCGAGTGGCTGGTCTCATGGAGCTGGTTTATTGGCCTTCTTTGCTCGGTGGCATAGAGAAGTCCATTGGTCAATATGAGCCTGGGGTCGTAGTCCCTGTTCTCGCCGGCTCTGGTAATGACGTGGGCGTGAAGTAGCTCCTGCGCCTTTTTACCGATCTTTTCGGCGGCTTTGAGTGTGCCCCGGGCCAGTAAATCGCCGAAACCCTCACGGTAGGCTATTTTTCTGGTCAGTGCCTCGATAAACTCGGCGCTGCCTATCTTCGATAGCGGTAGCCCGGTGTCCTCCTCCTGCAGGATGCCTTCCTGGTAGCAGGCAGCAAGCCAGTCAATTATCGGCTGCA
This sequence comes from Dehalococcoidia bacterium, assembly GCA_030615655.1. Taxonomy (GTDB): domain Bacteria; phylum Chloroflexota; class Dehalococcoidia; order Dehalococcoidales; family RBG-16-60-22; genus JAUWYU01. The sequence continues at coordinate 965 of JAUWYU010000157.1, read as the reverse complement.
TCACCGTGGTATCCAGTCCGTACCGGTCGCACAACCGTGCCGCCAGCAATATCACCTCGGCGCTGTCACCGCCGTACCTCATTGCCGGTCCGGCGTAGACATGTGTCGCCTGGCAGAAATACTTAAAGCGCTTGCCGCCTTCGGCCTCATACGATTTTCGGAAACAGCCGAGACCGCAGTTGTAGCAGGCACGGAGTTTGGTACGTCCGGGTATGTCGTCGAGCCAGCCTTTCCAGGTATCTTTTCTGATTTGAAGTATCCGGTCGGCGAGGTTGCTGAGCCTTTCCGGGTCGGCGGCTTGCGGTCGCTTATCACCGGCGACGGCGATAGCCTTGAGTTGCTTCGACCCCATAACACTGCCGAGTCCGCTGGCGCCGGAGGCGCCATCATCGGTAAGCATGGTGGCGAAGCGAACCAGGTTCTCGGCGGCGGGGCCGATAGTCAGCACGCTTACCCCCTTGCCCAGCTCCTCTTTCAGGCTGTCGCACGCTTCAAAAGCAGACTTGCCCCAGAGGGACGAGGCATCCCTTATTTCAGCGGTGTTATTGTTTATATAGAGATAGACCGGTTTATCTGATTTACCCTGGACTACCAGTCCGTCATAGCCGGCGTGTTTAAGGTAAGCCCCCCACCGCTCCCCCAAGTTGGCATAGGAGAACGCTTCCGGCTCCATGACCGGTGCTTTCCCGCAGACCTGCCATCTGCAGCCGGCCAGCCTGTTAAACCCGGTTACGGGACCGGTGATATAAATAAGGCAGTTCTCCGGGTCGAAGGCTTTCGCCTCGGGGGGCACCATGTCCCAGTAAAGCCTGGCGGCGATACCTCTGCCGCCCAGGAACCTGTCCGCATAATCTGAGGTAGGCAGCCTGGTAACCCTGCCATCGGCTAAATCAATCTTCAGGATTTCTCCGGCATATCCAAAGTCGGCCATGCTTAACCTCCAGATAATACTGATTCAGTAAAAA
>JAUWYU010000169.1 GCA_030615655.1 Dehalococcoidia bacterium | reverse complement strand
TACACATACAGGTGACCTGATGGGCATGGCTCCGACGGCTAAGCAAGTTACACAGACAGAGGCTTACTTTTTCCGCTTCGAAGGTGGCAAGGAAGTGGAAGCGTTGCCGTTTACGGACATGCTCACCTTTTTTCAACAGTTAGGCGTCAGCCCTCCTGGGCAATAAATTGTAAAAAATAAAGGAGGTAATGCCTATGGAAAAAAGGAATCAAGGTATTAAATAAGGGATTTAGACTGTTACAGCGAAATATAAAAAAGGAGGAAATACCATGTCAGTAGAAGAAAATAAAGCAGTAATGCGCCGTATAATAGACGAAATATGGAACAAAGGAGATATGACAACAGTTGATGAGCATGTAGCCGCTAACTGGGTCTACCAAAGCCCTTTGGGGTTCGAGTTCAAAGGTCCAGAGGGCTACAAACAATTCGTCACCATGTTCCGCACTATTTTCCCTGACCTTCATGGGACGATTGATAACATGGTCGCCGAAGGGGACAAGATGGCGGCTCTTCTTACATTGCGGGGTACGTTCAAGGGTAATTTTGGAAACATAGAGCCGACAGGCAAACAACTCAATTTGACATTTGCTTACTTTTTCCGCTTTGAGGGTGGTAAGGAAGTGGAGGCATTACCATTTTTTGACACGCTCGCCTTCTATCAACAGTTAGGCATCAGCCCTCCCGGGCAATAATAGAGGAGAAGAAGGAAAATGAATCAAACCGAGATATCATACGAAGACCTTGAACAGGAAATGTTGCAAGAAATTAAGAAATATCAGTATGGGGTTCTGGCTACTGCGGAGGGAGAATTCGTTACCGCTAGAGTAATGGTGTTTGTTACCCAAGGGATGACAATTTATTGTGTGACGCCAATCTGGAGTAGGAAATACAGACAAATCATGGCAAACTCCAATGTGGCAATTGCTGCCGGTAACCTTCAGATAGAGGGAGTGGCATTGTTAAAAGGTCGTCCCCTGGAGGAAGAGAATGCCGTTAACGCATTACAAGAGCAAATTCCAGAAGTCTGTGCCATGTTTGGTGACTCTATGCAAAGTCCAGATACGGATTTAAGAATCATAGAGATAACTCCTGGAAAGATTACATCGTACCAACGTCAAAAAGGTCTGAAGATTCTTGATATCGTTAAGGAAAAAGCCCATAGTGTAGATTTTCCCATAGAAAATGATCCGGCTTACTATGAGTGAATACCATTCATTAACATCAGTAGAGTTCGGCGAGATTCAGATGCAGTCGTCGCTGGAGCGAACGCCACCTACTTTTAGTTAAAGCGGGGCGTTTAAGAGGGGCGCCAGCCCCTCTTTCAGAATCCTCCCCCTTCCCTTCATACACATATCCCCCGCCTATATAGCGGGAGTGCGTAGCGAGAGGGGGCGCCGCCCCCTCTTTTTTCCCTCCCCTTTATCCCGACGTAGTCGGGACTCTCCTGTGACCCCTCGTCAGGAGAAGTAAAAATGGAGAGTTTAAGAGAGGCGAAGCCTCTCTTTTTTAATTTCTCCCCCTTCCCCCGACAAAGTCGGGGGGGTCAGGGAGATAGGTTCACCAGAGAAATAGGGTGGTGAGGTAGAAATAAAAATCCCCCTCAAGTTCAAACCCGCGACAAACCCCCCTTTTCTCAATAATTGTTTTCCCAAAACAAATCAGACCATCAAAAGTCAACCCTCAGGTGTCACAATTTCACCCTCGACTCCAATCAGTACCGTCAACCGTAACAACCAAACTTAACATAACTCTAAAAACAAATAACGCCTGCCCAGCCCCTTATCACCCTCGAATTGTTTCCCTGATTATTTTTTGGGGCTTTGCTGGTGGTTCAGCATATGCTCGCAGCACTGCTGGATAAAAGCCTCAAACCTTATTGACTCGGTGGGGTCTTTGGTGCCCTCCACCACCACGTTCAGGACCGGCAGGCCGTAGTCGTGCCGGAACTGGTGCAGCAGCAGGCTCACGATTGTCCCCGGCATGCACCCGAACGGTAGGATGTTGACCAGCCCGTTAAAGCCGTGCTCGGCATATTCCACCACCCGTCCCATGCTCAGGATAGCTTCACCCTCTACGGCCGGGGTCAGGTAGGTTTTACCGCGGTTCAATATTTCCTGTGTCGATAGTTCGCGGGTAAACAACTCTATAGAGCTGTCAAACTGCTTCCTCAGCGGCTCGGCGACGCTTTCCTGGACAATCTCGGTCAGCTTCTGTTTGGCCCAGTCTCTCCAGCCGCCTTCCAGGTGGAGCCAGTTGCGCCGCTTCCGCTGGTGGTCGATATAGTCCAGCCATTCCTCGAGGGGGGGCACCGAGCACTGCGCCCCGAGTGCTTCCAGCTTACCGACCAGCGAGTCGTTGGCGAACTGGTTACTGCGGACGAATATCTCCCCCACGATACCTATGCGCGGCTTGGGCGTGCTTTTATCGATTTTTATAGCTTCAAAAGCATCTCTGACCTGGCGGGAAAATGACTTTAAAGTGCTGCTGTCCTGCCCCACTTTCTTTATCAGCAGGTCCAGCCACTCCTGATAAACGGCGTCGGTCTCGCCCTTGTTTATTTCGTAGGGGCGTCTCTCCAGGACTATTTTCTGCATGGAATCGAGGATGGCAATAGCCCTCCAGGCGTGAAGGCGGAAACCCCGCCCCAGAGCGGCCATGTCCTGGTGGTAACCTTTCGTCTGGTCAAAGACCAGTATCGGCACCTGCTGCAGACCCAGCTCGTCAAGCACTATGCGGTGGAGTCGGTTGTACTGTCCGAATCGGCACGGACCGCTGGCGGAGGGCATAAAGAAGGCGGCATGGTCGGCGTCGAAGTCCGGGGCGAGCGTTTTTTTAACGATATCCCCGGTGGTGATAATGCTGGGGTAACATTCCTTACCGGTAGTGTATTTTCGGCCTGTCTCCAGGGTGAGATTATCAGACTCCGGTAGAGGTTCGGCGTCCACTCCGCAGTGTCTCATGGCGGCTGTCAGGACGTAGCCGTGGTCAATCATATAGGGCACGTAGACGCGCCGTCTGTTGGCATGGTTGGAGGATATACTCACCAGCGGGATAGGCCGGCTGGTGCCGCGGGTTCTGGCATTGCGTATCGTGTCGATGAAGGCTTCACATCGGGTGATGATGCCGGCATCGGCGGAATGCTCATCCAGCTCTAAAATCATATGGGGCTTTGAGCCTATTATCCGCTTGAAATGATGGATGATGAACGAATCCGGCCCGCAACTGAAGTTACTGACGTAAATAGGAAAGAGACCTGGTGTATCCTTTGCCAATCTTGCCGCTTTTAGGATCCTGCGACCACTCTGCCAGTATAAAAAGGCGAAATCGTCCTCCGGCAATTCCACCATATCAAACGGGATCACGAGCGCCCCAAGGTCGGTCAATTTCTGAGCCAGATCCATCGATACGCCGGG
>JAUWYU010000114.1 GCA_030615655.1 Dehalococcoidia bacterium | reverse complement strand
CCGGTGGCGGTATCCGAAGCCAGGCGCTCGTAAGGCAGGGCATCCGGCTCCGGGAAGAGCTTTACTTCTGCGGAGGGGCACCAGCTCAAGAGCTGCTCGTGGAGCTTTCTGGCATTCTCCGGCTGCGCGGTAACCACCAGCATGGGGAGTCGAAGTTCTTCGTAGAGAGCCGCGAGCAGATAGGGTCTGGCGGCATCCAGCACCACTACCGTGCTGCCGGCGCCCTGTTTCAGTCCATCCAGGAGCCGGCGATAGTCAGGCAGAGTCTCAATCAGGTCTAACAGCTTACTCAGGTCAGGCAATAAACGCCTCCAAATACCTCTAGGGCTCGCCGCTAACGACCAGCCCTTTTGATAGCATTTTAGCATAGAACAGGGGGTAACCTGAAGTATTTTTACGTCAGTGGCGGTGGAGGAGATTTTTTGAGAGTGGCTGGCTGGCGCTACTCTTAGAAGCCCCTTGCAACATCAACTGAATGGGTATAATATTCTTATAAATTTTACAGTTGGTGATTTGATATGGTAAGAATGTACCCATCGAGAAGAACTAAAAAGTAAAAAGGGAGTAAAAAGCCATGAAAAATGAACTACTTGAACGTAATTTTGACCCGTCATTACACATAGTACCACTAGATAAGCATGGTCACATCCCTTTAATGTGTCTAGGTGAAGATAAGGGTAATGAAAATATCGGTACTTTTGTGGCTATTACCAGTAATGGGCGGATTTCCGCCTTTCCTGCTAAATGGGACATAGTATTGATTGGTGACGAACATAAGGGCTACATCAGTTCACTTGAATTGGCGATAGAAAATCGTATAAACGAGCGATTTCCGAAAGGGAAAGACTCTGACGGACGAAAAATAAAACAATATGTTTTGGCTTGTGTTATGTACGGAGACGAAAAAGAGGAAAAATTAATTTTTGAAATTACGGGTTTCCAAGACCGGATAAAGGAGTTGGAATCCCTATATAAGACCCTTCATTCGTTGCGAGGAACAACCATAGGGAGCGAACTTTGGCGTGGAGTTGAGAATGAGCTTTCAAGCGAACCATTGAGGTCATGGATTAATAACCTTATAACTTCCTTAAAGGGCCAAGGTTGGGCAGAGTACGTCAGAGAACGACTGGATGAAGAATGAAAGTACTCCCAAAAAAATCCCTTCTTCCCCCAACCCTCGGGGGAACGGGGGCGGAGAATAAAACCTACGGGATAAGCAGTTGATGATACAGGGCGGCCAGCCTACGCTGGAATGACAGGGGGGGTAAGGGGGTGGGAATAGATTACAAAGAGGAGGGGGCAAAAATTTATGGGACAGGCCACAGATGATTTGTAACCTCTGCTGCCGTTGCTATGGGTAGGCTTGGTGGTCTGAAAGGTGGTAAAGCTAGGGCTGAAAAACTGACAAATGAAAGACGAGTAGAGATAGCTAAGAAAGCTGCTTTGGCTAGGTGGGGTAAATAGCTCTATCAGATTACGGATGGGGAGTAATAGCAAAAACTGTGATTACACCCTTAGTAGGCCCATAATACCAAAATACTCTATAGGCAGCAGGGGTCTTCTGTTGAGCATATGCCACAAATACCTTCTCCCCATTTGGGCCTGTTAAACTAAGATAGGGATGAGTTTGAAGACTGCGGTGCCGAAGATTACTAGCTAAGTATCCAATGGTTTTCTTAACGGCTTTGTAGCGGGTCTTCTCTGATGGGTTAGCCTTAAGTAAGTTATAGGTTTCTTTTGCCTTATCCGCCCAAACTAATTCAAACAAAATTCAAGACCCTATAAGGTTCTAAGGTCAACCTTTGACACCTTGCCTTGAGCAGCATCAGCAAGACCTTCCCGAACTAAAGCAAGAACCTCAGGATTATTGAAAAGCCATGCCTCTGAAGCTGGAATGGTTACTTGCGGGTCAAGGATAATTTGCCCAACACTATTAGCATATACGTGAAATGTAATATCTTCTTGTACCAAGGCTGGCGGTAAAACTACTCGCCTCCTACTATCTACCTTCACGCTTTTAGCCATGTTCGTGAAGTCTGTATTCTTTATGATAGTTGCCATCTATCTACCTACCTGTATATAGAAATTATAGAGTCTATAGAAATTATAGAGTCTATAGAAATTATAGCACAGTGGGATTGTTTGTCAAGTGGGATAACCCCACTTTCCCATAAATATTTTTTCATATTGCCCTCATAACACTTGACAATGCTTGATGGGCGGGAAAAGATAACTCTGGGGGCGGGGTGGTCTGGATTCCAGCCCTCGGGCTGAACTCGGGCTGAAGCCTGCGCTGGAATGACAGGGGGGTAAGGGGGAGGGGGATACAATGCAGACACAACCTAAATATTTTTCCTGATAAACAGAGTGACTGCCAAGGCTAAAATCATAACGGCGGCACTCAGCATCAGGCCCATGTCCACCCCCAGCACACCGCCCACCCAACCCATCACGGGCGCGCCGATAGCCACCCCGGCCGTGAGGAAAGCATGGAACATCCCGGTGGCTGTGCCGCGTTCCCCGGGTGAAGTATGGTCGGCCACCATAGCCGAGATTGACGGGAAAATGGTGCCGTAGGCAACCCCATATACCGCCATGATGACCACCAGCCAGGGGAATGTCTCTACGGAAGGCATCAGCACCAGAGCCACAATGCCCAGGGTCAACCCGGCCGCGGTCAGACCCGACCGTCCTATACGGTCGGAGAGAGCGCCCACGGGCAACTGTAGAATGATGAACATAACGGCGAAAGTCGCCATCATTATGCCGACATGGAAGGCTTCCATACCCAGGTTACTCATATAGAGAGGCAGAAGCGTGACGACGCCGCCGAAGGTAAAGTACTGCGCAAATATGGCGCAGTAGGGGCCAATAAGACCCCTTTTCCTCAGTAAATCCGTTACCTTCCGCCAGCCCTCACCGGCGGATGTTCCGGGCTCAGCCAGGTCTCGCCGCCGGCTTCCCGGCAGCAACACGCCCAGTACCACCCCGATAAGCGGCAATGCGGCACCGCACAGGAAAACCGCTTTATACCCCAGCCTGGAGACGAGGAGAGCGCTCAATCCAAAGCCCACCAGAGTAGCCGCCCCGATTGACATGCCGTAGAAGGCCATGCCCCGTCCCTTGCGGGTGGCATCACTGTCACCGGCAATGGCCGACATGGTAGCGGGGCCAATGGCAGCGCCGGTAATGCCATGCAATACCCTTACCAGAGCCAGGTGGAGAGGCAACCGGCATATCGAATAGAAGAACATGCTCAGGGCATCTCCGAACAGGCTGGCAATCAGCGGCATCTTATAGCCTACCCTGTCAATAAGTCGGCCCCACAGAATATTGGCCGGGGTATTGGTTATGGAATACAGACCGACGATAAGCCCGACAATCCCGACGCCCGCACCAAGCTCAGAGGCGTAAAGGGCTATAACCGGTATCAGTAAATTGGTATCAATAAAGCCGAGAAAGGTGACAGCAGAGATAACAGGTAAGACATTCCTCGCCGGAGGTCGCGCTAATTCGTTCATCCGCCCAACCCAACCAGAATACAATAGAACCACCTGCTTGTTCAACTTGCTCCCGCTTGCTATAATGAAACAAACGATTGATAATATGAGCAGAAAGAGTAAAATGCTAAAAGCGTTAGAACTGCCATACCGCCGAATCGTGGTCAAGCTGGGCACCAGCCTGCTCACCGGCGGCAGCGACCGCCTGAACCGGGGAATAATGTCAAGTCTGGTAGCCCAGGTGGCACGACTGCACGAGCAGGGGCTGGAACCGATTATCGTCTCCTCAGGGGCGATAGCTTCCGGCCGGAGTAAGCTGGGACTGACCAGAAAAATCAAAGGCATCCCCTTCAAGCAGGTGCTGGCTTCGGTTGGCCAGGGCCGCCTGATGAATATCTACGAGCGGCTATTCGCCCAACATAACATCACCGTGGCACAGGCTTTACTGACCAGAGCCGACCTTGCCGACCGCGCCGGTTATATCAATGCCCGCAATACTCTCCTGGCTTTACTGGAGCTCGGGGTGGTGTGCATCGTCAACGAAAACGACGTGGTATCCATCGATGAGATTCATGAGGCACAGTTCGGGGATAACGACAATCTATCCGCCATGGTAGCCAATCTGGTAGACGCCGACCTGCTGATAATGCTTACGGATATCGGCGGGCTGTACACGGCCGACCCCCATCACGACCCCAAGGCCCAGCTAATCCCCCAGGTGGCCAGAATCGATGCAAATATCGAACGCCTGGGAGCCGTCAATGCGAACAGTCTCGGCACCGGGGGCATGATAACCAAAATAGAAGCCGCCAGGCTAGCCACCGCCTCAGGGGCGGACGTGGTTATAGCCGACGGCAGAGAACCGGAGATCATCCTGAGGCTGGCATCGGGGGAGGCCATCGGCACGCGCTTCCTGCCGACGACCAGCAAGCTGGAGAGTCGCAAGCGCTGGATGCTCTCGGGGCTCAGTACCAGGGGCAAGCTGGTGATTGATGCCGGCGCCGCCCTGGCGTTGAGGAAGCAGAACCGCAGCCTGCTACCGGCCGGCGTTCATAAAGTCGAGGGCAGGTTCGAGCGCGGTGAAATAGTCGCCATCCATGATATCGAAGGGACTCATCTGGGCTGCGGCATAACCAACTACAGCTCCCACGATATCGGCATCATCAAAGGGGCCCACTCCAATAAAATCGCGACTTTACTCAGCTTCGACTACGGCCCGGAAGTGGTGCACCGGAACAACTTAGCGTTACTGGAAAGCGAGGTGACAAGTGAGCACAGGCAAACTGTACCAGTCCAGTGATGAAGCATTTATAGCGGGGGTGAGCTACCAGTTCCAGCACGAAACACCCCAGAGGTGGTGGGGGGAACTGCTTCTGATAGATTACGTGCGCATCAAAGACGGGAGCGGGTATCTACTGGAACTCGAAGACGGGCGCAGAAGCAGATGCGTCCTGAAGAAGAGGATAAACCGGGCGGTAACGAGTCTGCCACCCCGCTATGTATACCACTTCAGCGGCAGCACCAAGTTTGAGTAAGGGAGTGGGGATAAAGGGGATGGGGTCACCAATAAGGAAAAAATGTGAAATCGCCTATAGAAGACCTTGAAGCTAAAGGGAGAGCCGCTAAGTCAGCCTCGCACCGGCTGGCTTATCTTTCTACCGATATTAAGAATAAAGCCCTGCGAAATATCGCCGGCGACCTAACAACAAGGAAAGACGAGATACTGGCGGCCAACAAGACCGACTACCACAATGGCCACGCAACCGGCATGAGCGCTTCCCTGCTCGACCGCCTGATGCTGGACTCCGACCGCCTCGAAGCTATAGCGCAGGATGTGCACGCCGTGGCCACCCTAAACGACCCGGTGGGAGAGACATTCGACATGCGCACCCTGTCCAACGGATTACAGG
>JAUWYU010000136.1 GCA_030615655.1 Dehalococcoidia bacterium | reverse complement strand
ACAGATAGGCGTTGGCCAGGCTGGAGGTATATATCGTGCGTAAACGTTCGGCGTCATAGCGCATGGCGGTGGGCAGTCCTTTATTCGTCCTGGTGTCGCCGAGGAGGAGGATAAAGACCGGAGCGTTGCGGTAGTCCATTTCGGGGTCTTTCGAGGGACGCCTGGGCACGCGCTGCCAGGGTTCGCGGGCGCTTTCCGTTTTCATAATCAGTTTATGATAGTCATGTACCCACCGGACAATGCTGTCTTTTAGTTTCTTATCTTTGAGAACGACAAAGTCCCACGGCTGCATGTTATAACCAGAGGGGGCCCAGCGAGACGCTTCAATAATTTTTTCTATAGTTTCATCGGGGACGGGGTCGGATTTGAACCGGCGTATGGTGCGCCTGGCTCTGGCGAGTTCCAGAAAGCTGTCGTAGTCCATAGTGGCCTCCAATAAAAATAACTAATATATATAGTATAGGTACAGCCACGCTGTGAAATCAATTCGAAGGGGGAGTGATAGTCATTCTTGAGATTATAGGGTATAATTTAGCAGAGTTCGGGCGCCTGTAGCTCAGCGGACAGAGCACCGGTCTTCGGAACCGGGTGTCGTGGGTTCGAATCCCTCCAGGCGCGCTTGATTTTAGGTCTCTATTTTATCAGGCCTAAATCTGGTCGAAGACCTCCTGAATCTTAGGGTGTAAACCACTGCTGAGCTTCTCTACCGCCTCGTAGCGGAGGCGGTGGAGCTCTTTTTGCTTTTCCTCAAACTCACTGTGAGCATAGAGCCTTTCCGGGTGCACGAGGATATCATCAACCGCCCTGATGGCCGCGGGTACTTTAAAGCCGGTGGGAGAGTCAATCCAGTCCTCAAGTCCTCCCCGCAGCAGCGAGTCCAGCACATTCAACGTATTGGCTACCGATATGTCCTTGAAATGATAGCCTTCGCCTACCGAACCCGTGTTCATATAATAGTAATTGACATGGGGCAGATTTTCCAGTATCTCGTAGAACCGGTTGGCGTGCGCGGCCCTATCGCCGGCGATAAAGGGGTCATAGAAGAATTCGCTCCTGATTTTGCCCGCCTGCGTGGGGTCGCCCGCCGAGGACTCCATCGCCTGCCCGAGGACCATCAGGGCCGCCGCCTGCTCCAGCGTCAGCTTGGATACAGCCGGAATTGTCGGCCCCCTGGTGATGAGGATAATATTGTCAATCCTCTCAACGTCAATATAAGGACTGGTATGCATGAAATCGCTTCTCAAAATAACCGCCCTACCGTTCGACGTCCTTTCGAAGTTCTCGAAATCAAAATCGCCGTCTTCGGTGACGTAGACGTTTTCGCAGACCGTGTCAGGCTTCAATAAGCCGTAGAATATCTCAACCTGCTCTCCCGGATTTACCCCCTCGGTTTTAACGAACACGCCCCCCTGCTCAAAGCCATAGAAAGAGCCGTCGGGCATGAGGGTACCGCCGTCATCCTGAATCAACCACGACCTCTCCATCCCCTTCCGGGCCAGAATCTGGCAGGTAGTGGTGGTCTTGCCGTTGGCACTGAGAGCAATAAGCAGGGTCCGCACCGGCCGGTAACCGCCGTGAGCCAGCTGCAGGTAGTCCTCGCGGCAGCCGGCATGGAGGAAAAGTCCACCTTTTCTCGTCTTGGCCGCCCAGTCCTCACAGGCAAAAACGCCCTTCTTATATTCACCGATATAATTGCTGTTCCTTACTATCTTAACAGACCGGCCGTCCTCCAGCAGGGCCAACCGTATGGTGATGTCCTTCTGGGGCAGCGGCTTCGATTTATTGGTCTCCCAGGCCTCGTCACCGAAAAAGACAATCTGGTAAGTCGGCTTAGCCACAGGTCTATTTACCGATATGAACAGGTTCCGTCCCCCGCAGGCAACATGGGCAAACCTTTCCGGAATGATTAACCTGACCACCGTATCACTATTGACATTGCCCACAATCCGGTCAACGGATATCAATCTTTCGTGGGCCAGGGTCTGCTCACAATGTGCCAGGAGGTCAAGCTCTTCCTGTCCAAAGGGAGTATCAACGCTGTTTTTGGTAAACGCCTGTGCCCGGGAGGTAGGTTCGCTTTCGGCGACATAGTTACCGTAAATCGTTTTACTGACGCCCGGCTGCTTCTCCACAAGCGCCTTCAGCACCTCATCAGAGGGGTCCACCAGTAATCTATTCTCGGCTATCGCCTTTTCCCTGATTCTTTCGGCAGTCCGGGTGAATTCTTCCAGGTTAATCTGTGAACTCATGCTAAAAACCCTCCACTAAACTTAAAACAGGCCTTATCACCAACTCACACTTTCCCTACATGATGCAAGATTACACGAGAAAGCAGGCGCGGTACCAGCCCTTTAGAGAATACCCATGATAACTCGGAGGTTAACCGATAATTTCTGCCCTAATTATAGCATATATTTTTCTGGTAAACATACAGCGGCTAACAAATCTGGTTCTGTTGGCACTTGACTGATGGCTTTACCTCACCCCACTTTAACCTCACCCCCTTGGGGGTGGCGGGGACTAAAACCACGGGATAAGGAGGAGATGATACGAGGGCGGCAGTCCTACCCTAACGGGTAGGATAAAGGTGGGAAAAGATATCCAAGAGGTGGGGTGGTCTTGATTCCAGCCTGCGCTGGAATGACATGATGTAATATTGGGATTGCTTCGTCGCCCCGACTTGGTCGGGACTTCCTCGCAATGACAGGCGGGGGAGAGTGCATTAACGGATAAGCCACAGATGTAACTGGGCGGCCAGCCTACGCTAAAGCTACGGCGGGCAAGCTGGTTGGGAATAGATATCTAACGAGGGCAGATTTAGCTAAGGCCAGTACAGGAACAAGAAAAATCGGACAAAATCCTATATTATAATCATACGGGCTTCCCTTGATACATCACCTTATGTATAATAACTATTGAGAGGGATATTGTGGTCTTATGATTCGCAGATGCCAGGCAAACGATGCCGGGAGAATGTACTTCATCATCAACGAGGCCGCTAAAGCTTATGACGGGGTTATCGCGGCGGACTGTTATCACCAGCCCTATATGCCCGAGGAAGAACTGGAGCGGGAAATGAAACGGGTTACCTTCTACGGATGGGAAGCTAACGGTGAGATGGTGGGGGTAATGGGCATCGAGCCGATTAGAGATGTCACCCTCATCCGGCATTCCTATGTTTTACCTGAATATCAGAACCAGGGAATAGGCAATATACTCCTGAACCATATTAAAGGTCTGACCACCACCTCACGTCTACTGGTGGGGACATGGGCAGACGCTCGTTGGGCAATTACTTTTTACCAGAAAAACGGCTTCAAGCTGCTGCCGGATAAGGATAAACTGCTGGCAGATTACTGGGACATTCCACCGCACCAGATTGAAACGTCGGTGGTTATGGGAATAGAAATCAACAACAATTGAAGGAGCTATTATGGGCAAAGAGTGGTTTTTCAGGTTGATTCAGGCTGTCGTGATTACCGTGACTTTAGCCGCGGTGTGCCAGGAACTGGAGAAGCCCAAAGAGGAAAGGCACTGGCACGGGAAGCTGGGCATCATACCCTATGATTTCCGGCTGCCGACACTGGAGCGGCTCAAGGAATCGTACTGGAATCCCGAAAGTGAAAGCATTTTTACCAAGGAGGTGTGGGGCATAGGCTGGGCAGTTAATTTCCACGCCCTGCTAGAAAAGATGAGGATAATCAGTGAGGCATACTACTCCGAGGAAGACTTCCTGATGCCGACCAAATCACTCAAAAAGGCGCTGGAAGACCGCCCGGTGGTGGAGTGAGGGCTGATACTTTATGTAAACTATTTTAATAATATACGCGAGGTTTAACTATGTCCACACCCAAATCGGAGGATAGCCCGGCGGCCAACGCGGCCGAGTTTATCGTTGAGGAAATCAAATTATTCGTGCTTAATAGCCCCCTGAACCGCATGCCCACGCCCGACAATAATATTATTTTCGACGAGCCGCTGGTGCAGTTTGCCGACGGCGACGACCTTATTTTCAACGAATACAAGAAAATTATCGATGCATCCCACCTCACCCCCCGCGAGGCACTGGCACAAGCATACGATAAAAACCCTAAAGATATGCCAGCGCAACTTTCGGTGATAAGCTGGATTCTGCCCATCACCGAGAAGACCCGCAAATCCAATCGCAGCCAGACGCGTGTTCCTTCTCGTTTGTGGTCGCATACCCGCTGGTACGGAGAGATATTTAACAACGCTTTACGGGAATATGTGGCGAAACTCCTTACTGAGAAAGGATACCTGGCGGTAGCACCCACGACGCAGCCCTACTATAAAAATACATTTCAGGCTGAAGGAAAAGGCTACTTTTCAAACTGGTCGGAGCGGCACATCGCCTACGCCGCCGGACTGGGCACCTTCTCTCTATCCGATGGCTTCATTACCGAGCGGGGCATCGCCCACCGCTGCAGCAGTCTGGTCACCAGCCTGGAACTGCCGGCCAGTCCCAGGACGGCCAAGAGGCCGTACGCCAACTGCCTGTTCTACGTCAACGGGAAGTGTCA
>JAUWYU010000149.1 GCA_030615655.1 Dehalococcoidia bacterium | reverse complement strand
CCACACCCAGACTCTCGACATCTATTGTCTGGCCTTCGGTTACTTTATACTGCTTGCCGCCTGTCTCAATAATCGCGTAAATTTTGAACCTCCAGACTAAACATTATACCAGTTCCCGAAGCTACGTGTCAAACGCTGCGCTCGGTGGTTCTGCCCGGTTGTCATTGATGGGGTAGAAGCTATATATATGATAGAATAAGACAAACAACCATTACCAATGGGGGAGATATAATGGCAGGCAAAATAACGGCTGATTTTGATTTTTTAAAAGTAACTGGTGAGCCTAGCTTGATACATCGTATTTTCTTTGACTTCCTTCCATTTTGGCAAGGCTCAACACAAAGATTTAAGTTAATAATTGAGGCAAAAAATAATTTTAATTATGAATCAAGTTTCCTCTATCACATTGAATACACCAATGGTGAAACAAGTCTAGAGCAAAAATTAACAATATTGCCATTTAAGACTAAAGAGAAGCGAGCTTATTATCTAGTCCCTATAACAATTATATGTACGGGGGACGCCGTTCTTGAATTAACTGAAAAATTTGAAACACATACCTCTGGCTACAAGCCTGTATACTCATTTCATGTTACGAGCAGAAGTTGGCTATGGCTTACTATGATTGCTGGTCTTTTAGCTGGTATATTTGCTGCCTTAGTAAATTTTTTACTTGGTCTTATTAACTAGACCCCCCCCAACTTGTTACTTGTTTCTTGTTACTTCCTCAGGGCTTGTCAAAAGAGGCGAAACGCGTCTTGTTCCTCATCCACAGTCCCAGCACTTTGTTTTTCAGCTCATCCAGACTGCAATCGGTATCAATAACCACGTCGGCATGCTTGATTTTTTCCTCATTGGATAGCTGGGAGCGGATTCGCGCCCGGACTTCCCCTTCGGAAAGACCGGTTTTCTCCCTGATTCGCCTGAGTACCGTAGCCTCCGGGGCGACCGTTACCCATAGCTCATCAACCTGTGAGGTACGACCCGCCTCCAGTATCGCCGCCGCCTCCAGCACTACCTCATCGACACCACTGCGGCGGTATTCTTCAAGCTTCGCCATCACCATATTATCTATTACGGGATGCATTATCCGGTTCAGGCGTGACAGAGCTTCATGGTCATTGAAGACTATTTTGCCCAGTTTGGCGCGGTCAATCTCGCCGCTGGGGTTAACTATATCTTTACCGAACTCGTTAACCACCCGCTCCCGGACTTCACTCCCCGACATGAGGGCTTCATGCCCCAGTTTATCCGCATCCACGACAACAGCCCCCATCTCCGCCAGGAGCTGCGCCACGGTGCTCTTGCCGCTGCCGATACCGCCGGTTAACCCGATAACCTTCATTCTCTGACTACGCCACAATAGTAATTTCCAGAGGAATACTATATTATTATATTACAGCTTGGGGTACGGTTAGCAACATAAAAGCTGAATTAGTTCAATATGCTGATACTGGGACACGCTGGAATTACCCTCGGTGCGGCGACAATTCTAGCCGGCGCTGTGAAAAACCGCCATTCCACCCCGGCCACCGGGATATCATGGCTTACTTCACTATCAAGCTATATTGATATCAGGCTCCTGATTATTGGCTCGCTATTGCCGGATATAATCGACAAACCGGTAGGGCAGTACTTCTTCCGGGAGACCTTCAGCAACGGACGGATTTTCTCTCACACGCTCCTCTTCCTCGTCCTGATTGGTGCCGCCGGCTTTTATCTCTACAGGCGCCATCGCCAGGTCTGGATGCTTACTCTTGCCGCCGGCGCTTTCACGCACCTTGTCTTCGACCGGATATGGCGTACTCCGGCTACTTTATTCTGGCCGCTGATGGGCCTTACCTTTGAGAAAGTCGAGCTTACCGACTGGGCATCAAATACATTCGAGGCGCTGCTGTCTGACCCTGCCCTCTATCTACCGGAGGCGTTTGGCTTGGCAATGCTGGTCTGGTTCGGCCTGGCCGTAGCTTTCAGAAAGAAAATCGGCGCCCTCGTCAAACACGGCAGGGTTTATTAGCTCCGCCAGCTATTATTCGCGCGTACCTACCACAATTAACAGCTCTATTTCGTCGCCATCCCGCAGCAGGGTAATTATTGCCGTATCACCCGGGCTTTTGAACTCTCCCAGATAAGAGGTAATCTCACCGGAATCTCTAACCTGCACGCCGTCAATCGCCACGATAATATCTCCAACTTCAATACCGGCCGTATCCGCCGGGCTACCGTTAACAACATTGCCAACGAATACCCCGTTGGCTGTCTCTAGAGACATGTCCTCCACCATCTGCGGCGTAAGGTCGGCTATCCCGACCCCAATCCAGGGATAGTCGAAGGAACCGTTGGCGATTATCGCCTCGGTGACTCGCCTCACCTTGTTGGATGCAACGGCATAACAAATACCGTCCCCCTCGGTAGGAAAGATCCTGGCAATCACAATACCGATAATTTCACCACCGGCATTGGCTAGAGGGCACCCCGAGTTGCCGGGATTTACAGGCGCATCGAACTGGAGCAGGTTGGGTATCGCGAGGTTTCCCGCTTCATACTCTATCTCGGCGTACCGATTAATCTGACTGATAATACCGGCCGTTATCGTGTCCCTCAGGTCAAATGGACTGCCGAGAGCGACCACCGGCTCCCCGATTTTTATCTGGCCGGAATCAGCCAGTGGCGGCGGCTCAATAGACGGATTATATTCAAGCTCCAGCACGGCGATATCACTGAACCTGCAGCCGCCGATAGCAGTCGCCTCTAAAATCCTGCCGTCATGCAATATAACGTATATCTGGGAGAGACCCTCGACAACATGATTGGCAGTTATAACGTGGCCCTCATTATCAAGGATTATCCCGGAGCCTATGGTGCCTCGTCCATTACTAATCCGCACCGTAGCCTGGCTGATTCTCTGGTAGACCTCGCTGGCATCCAGCATGGAACCTGCCCTGGCTTCGGTACCGGCAATTCGTTCATCCAGATTCTGTATCTGAGACGTTACGCCGCCTATTTCATCTTCCACGCTGGAAATCCGCTCTCCCGTTACCTCTAGCTTTCCTTCTAAAGTATCAATCTCAGCCAGAGATTCCTCTATCTGCCCCTGCAGACTACTGAGTCCATCTAGTGTCTCCACCCGCAGGTTGCTCAGTTCACCACTGACACTGTCAACCCGGGCTATCTGCTCCATTTCAAAGGTGGTCAATCGTTCACCTAGGTCGCCAATCTGCTGGCCAAGGTCGCCAATCTGCAGACCAAGGTCGTCAATCTGCGGGCCAAGGTCATCAATTCGCTGGCTGAGCGTATAAGAGTAATAGCCGACGCCTCCCATAAAAATCACCAGTAGTACCAGTATGCCGATAATCACTTTGTTAGCCATAAATCCGACTCCTTACGCATGCAACCATGCTAAAATCATGCAAATTTCGCTTGATTGGTATTGACCGACCTCCGGGCGGGAATCCCGCGTTTCCAACCCGAATTGTGCTGCCCCGAAGCTACTTTCATGAACACGGGCTATCTGTTTGAATATCGCCGTGCCGTCAGGCTCCGGCCAGCTTTTTCTTTATCTCTGAGAGTTGCTGCAGGTGCGATTTTTCCTCGGCTATTACCCTGTCTATCACCGGTAGCGCCCGCCGGGGCATGATATCTTTCATTTCATAGTAAAACAGTATGGAGTCCTTCTCGGCTCTCATGCCCAGCTCCACGGCTTTAATATCGCTGTCCGCCTGAGCCGCCATTTCGCTGGTAATTATGTCATCGGTAAAAACAGCATCGTCAATGATTGCTTGCAGGTATCCGCTATATTCCTGGGTTGACGATTCTGGAGGTAGGTGTCTATCGGCTTCGCCCAGCATACCCTGGAATATATTGATATGCTCCCGCTCCATATTGGCCAGGTCCTGAAAGACAGCCCTGGTCGTTTCATTATCGGTCGATTTGGCCATGATGTCGTAGAAGGTA
>JAUWYU010000041.1 GCA_030615655.1 Dehalococcoidia bacterium | reverse complement strand
CCCAGCTCCTTAGCCCGGTCATACGCCGCCCTGACCGCTTCCCTGACGAGGTCGGCGAACCCGCCTTTCTCGAAGACCTGTAATGCACGCTCGGTAGTGCCGCCGCGAGAAGTAACATTCTGGCGCAGTTCGGCAGGCGGCTTTTCTGATTTCTGTATCAGGTGGGCTGCCCCCAGTATCGTCTGTGCGACCAGCTCCTCGGCTTCCTTCTGCGGGAGACCAATACGTACCGCAGCATCAATCAGAGACTCGGCCAGTAGGAAGAAATAGGCCGGACCGCTGCCGCTTACCGCCGTAGCCATATCAAGATACTGTTCATCATCAAAGTAAATCTCTTCGCCCATAGCACCAAGGATAGACCGAGCCTGTCCCTTTTGCTCCCCGGTTACTACGGACGTAGCCGTCCAGGCACTCATACCGAATCCAATCTGGGCAGGCGTATTGGGCATAGCCCGAACGACCTGACCATGCCCCAGCCCCTGACACAGGGTATCGACTTTGACTCCGGCGACGATTGATAAAACAAGCTGATTCGACCCAAGGCAGCCGTTCAAATCAGTCAGAACTTCGGCCAGATTCTGCGGCTTAACAGCCAGAACAACAACGTCTTTATTAACAACACCCTCTCGATTGCTTCCCGTCACTTTCACACCATACCGACTCTTCAGGTAATCACGGCGCTCTTCACTGACATCGCTGACGCTGATAGTCTCCGGCACGCTTAGCCCCTTTTCCAGGACAGCCGACAGTATCGCTTCCCCCATGTTGCCACCGCCGATAAAAGCGATTTTCATATTCATTACTTTACCACCAAATTCACGAGCTTGCCCGGTACGTATATCACCTTGACCACTTCCCTGCCCTCAAGATAGGGCTGCACCCTTTTCTGTACCATGGCAAGCCGCCTGGCTTCATCCTCAGAGATAGTCACCGGTGCCGTTACTTTATCACGCAGTTTTCCGTTCACCTGAACCACCAGAGTAATCTCTTCCTCTCTGGTTAATGCCTCATCCCATCTGGGCCAGCTCTGGTTATGAATGCTATACTCATACCCGGTTTTCTGCCAGAGCTCTTCACCCAGGTGCGGCGCCGACGGCGCCAAGAGCAGCAGTAAGGTCTTTATGCATTCTTCCCATACTGCCTGGGAAACAACGCCCGCTTCCTTAACCTTATTAAGAGAGTTGGTGAACTCCATGAGGGCTGCTATCATCGTGTTAAAGCGGATTCTCTCAATATCTTCGGTCACTTTTTTAATGGTCTGGTGTTTCAAACGAGCCAGTTCAGCTTCAGCCTGGTTCTGGTCATCGGCAGAACCATTCTGCTTGTACTCATCCAGCACTAGGTTCCACACCCTGTTCAGCCAGCGACTGATGCCGTTGATGCCGCTGTCGTCCCACTCTCCACCCTGCTCCCAGGGACCTACGAACATCAGGTAGACGCGCACTACATCCGCCCCCAGCTTGGCCACATACTCATCGGGGTTTACCACGTTTCCCCTGGATTTGCTCATCCTCTGATGGCCGAATAGAATATCGCCCTGGTTAAACAGGCGCTTAAACGGCTCACCGAAATTAATCAGCCCCATATCCCGAATCGCTTTCGTGAAGAAACGAACATAGAGCAGGTGCATAACAGCATGCTCGGCGCCACCCGTAGAAAAGTCTACCGGCAGCCAGAATTTCACCTTTTCGGCATCAAAGGCCGCAGTTTCAAAGTGCGGGCTGGCATAGCGCAGGAAATACCACGAGGAGCACACAAAGCTATCCATGGTATCAGTCTCCCGCTTAGCCGGAGACGAACAACGCGGGCAGGTGGCATTAACAAAGCCCTCGTTGTATTTCAGCGGAGACTCGCCAGTAGGCTTGAATTCGGCGTCCTCCGGCAGCAACACGGGCAGGTCTTTCTCCGGAACGAGGACCATGCCGCACTGCTCACAGTAAACTATGGGTATCGGCGCTCCCCAGTAGCGCTGGCGGGAGATGAGCCAATCACGGAGTCGGTAACTCACCGTGCGTTTTCCCCAGCCCTTCTCTTCCAGATATACGGAGACCGCATTAACGCCGTCCCGGTTGCTGCTGAACTGCCCGGAATGAATCATCGTTCCGTAGTCCGCATGGAAAAGTATATCACGGTAGAAGTCAAGGCTATAGAGCATCTCCATTACAGTGCGTCTGTCGCGCACATTCGGCTCCGATGCCTTACAACGTTCCAGTATCTTCCTTTCCACCCCGATTGAGTCCAGGGGTATAACTTCCACGCCGTCCTTACCCGCGAAGAAAAACAGCCAGGTGGCGCCCACGATTTCATTCCAGCCACCCGGTTTCAGATAGGTCTTCATGAGTTCGACGTACTGTTTGGCCTGCGCTTCACCACGTAGCGTGACGTACAGACCGTCCTTTTCAGCCGCAGTATAACTGATACCGGCCTTCTTCAGCTCTTCTTCAAACCCTCCACGCATCGTGCCGGGGAAGGCATAGCTCTTGCCGATGCCATCCGTACGGTCGATTACTGGAATGATGGGCAGACCGTATTTAAGGGCAAAAGCAAAGTCGCGCTCGTCATGGGCTGGCACTGCCATAACCGCCCCGGTGCCGTAGCTCAGGAGCACGTAGTCGGCAATCCAGATGGGGACTCTGTCCCCGTTGAGATGGTTGATGCAATAAGCCCCGGTGAAAACGCCGTCCTTTTCTTTCTCCGTGGACAGCCGTTCTATTTCACTCTGACGCCTTGACTTGACCACATAGTTCTCAACCTCGGCCTTTTGCTCCGGCGAGGTCAGTTTTTCAACCAGGGGGTGCTCCGGCGCCAGTACCATGAAGGTAACACCGAAGGTGGTATCGGGGCGGGTGGTAAACACCCTTATCCCCTTCTCATCAACACCAGGGTGGTCAAGGCCGAAGGAAATCTCGGTGCCCTGGCTCTTACCAATCCAGTTTCTCTGCATTATCTTTATCCGCTCCGGCCAGTCAATGCCATCGAACTCCAGAAGCTCGTCGGCGTATTTAGTGATGCGGAAGAACCACTGCTCCAGGTCACGCTTGATGACGAGCGTATCGCAGCGCTCGCAGACGCCCTCCCCCACTACCTGCTCGTTAGCCAGCACCGTCTGGCAGTTAGGGCACCAGTTAACGGGCGCCTTGGCCCGATAAGCGAGGCCAGCCTCGTATAGCTTCAGGAAGAACCACTGCGTCCACTTATAATATTCCGGCAGGCAGGTATTTACCTCCCGACTCCAGTCATAGACGGCGCCGATACTCTTAAGCTGGTGACGCATATTTTCAATGCTCTGCATGGTCCAGGTGAATGGGTGGACATCCCGATCGATAGCGGCGTTCTCTGCCGGTAGACCGAAGGCATCGAAGCCCATCGGGTGCAGCACGTTATAACCCTGCATCCGTTTGTAGCGGGCATGCATGTCCGATGGCGCCATGATAAACCAATGCCCGATGTGCAGGTCACCGGAGGTATACGGGAACATGGTCAGGGCATACCATTTGGGCCGGGGGTCATCATCGTGCACTTCGTAAAGTTTATCCTCGGCCCACTTCTGCTGCCATTTCTCTTCTATTCCCCGGGGATTATACTTTTCTGGCATGGCTACTCTCCACCTAGAAAAAAGAGCTAATTATAGCTCCTACGCAAGTAATTGTAGCAATAAAGCGTACGGCGTGCAACTGGGTCAGCGATATAGCCTGTCAACCCTTGCTTTGTAGCCGCTTTTAACATAGAATAAAAAAACCTGCGCCGAAGTGGCGGAAGTGGTAGACGCGACAGTCTCAAAAACTGTTGGGGGGCAACCCCCGTGTCGGTTCGAGTCCGACCTTCGGCACCAGAGAAACAGCCGTAAAATAGGCCACAAAACAGCCAGTTTCCCCCACGCCCCGGGGAATGCCGTTAATATTGTAGCCATATCAGGCACTCCTAAAAACCGTGGATATTTTATATCGGTGTTGACAAGATTGTTAATTAATTATATAAATAAGCTACCAAGGCGTAGGCAAGACGGAGGTGAAATATGGCGAAAATACAGGCGATACAACCAGGCTACTGTGCGGCGGTACACCTGGTGCCAGAAACCGCACCGGATAACTGCTACATAGGAATGGTGGAAATTGTAGACGAGTATGGTATCCTGATAAACCTGGTCCACTGGGATGATAAACTGGATATGCTGGGGGGGTACACGGAAAGCCTTTTTATCCCCTGGACAAATATAAATTCAATGCTTATCAGCACCGAGAGGCAACCGACGAGAAGGTTCATGACGGACAGAGCCCGCAAGTGGCAGGCCCAGATCGAATCCCTTCACGGGAAAGAAAAAAATCCGCAGAAAAAAAAGTAGCCAATCAAAGGGCAGACGCAAAATCAGTAAGAACAGGGTTCCGTTAACATCAAAACGCTTCCTCTAAAGAAGTCTGTCGCCCTATAGCGCCAATCACAGTCACCTGGTTCCCATCCTCGATGACTTCCCCGGCATTGCCACAGGCACGGCTAAATGCTATAATCCTGTGTAAGACTGCCGAGTTGTGTAGTGGTAGCACAGGGGACTTTGGATCCCTTAGCCCAGGTTCGAATCCTGGCTCGGCAGCCATATACCGGTAAGAAGATTCAAAAGATAATCCTACTTCCGCTTTTGAATCAGCGTGACTTTAAGCGGCCTCTTTCGTGGAGAACCGGGAACTCTGAATTTGTTGTTGTCAAGGCGTGGTATGGCTTTTTCTTTCGGTTTATCTATCTGCGGGACCCATTCGTAGGGTACGCGGTAAGCGCGATAGACCATGTTCGTCTTCAGCATCCTGCTCGTATAGGGACTCATGTACTCCCATACTATTTCATGTTCCGGCGTTACCTCCAGAAAACGCCCGTCCTGTCCTTCAGTGATTAAGGTGTTTCCGTTTGGGAGCCGCTGCGCCGAGCTGACGAAACTGCTGTAGAATGGACTGTGCATAGCACCCATCCCTCTGGTCGGGCGGGGTGGGTATTGCCAGCCAACCTCGAGGGTTGTCGGGTCGAACTCCAGAATGCGCGAGTGGTCCCTCTGGGCGTTACCCAGGCCGGTAGGGGCGCCGGGAGTGGGGTTGCCGTAGCCGGCCGAGCCGCCGTTGTCAAAGACAAGGATGTTCGCTTCGCCGGGGAGTCCTCTGGGAATCAGGTGGGCGTGATGCTGGCCGATTATCTGTCCCATATTTCTGAGGGCTGGCGTACCGGTAAACTCCGGACCCAGCTGCCAGACGATGTTACCCGTCTTCCTGTCGATGATGGCCGTGATATTTGTCTGACGGCCGCCCCAGATGATGTTATCCGGGTGAAAACGTTCGTCCCCTTGGTCAAACCATCTGTTAGGTCCGAGGGTGGACATTGAGTTCATATGCATCCAGTCGCCCGTACCGCCGCCGGTGAATGTCATGCCGGGATTGCGTGCCATGGTGTTCTTGGCTTCCTCGCTGAATCCCATTTCGTCAAAATGTTCGCTGCAGACCCACTCCCAGATTATTTTCCCGTCCCATGTCACTTCGATGATGGTGTCATCAGCAAGTCGCTTGTCGCTTATTTTGGGATTTATGAGGTTTTTATGGCACAGGATGAGCGTATTGCCTTTATCGGTGAGAGGGTCCATTCCAGGGACGTAGTAGCCCACCGGATTGCCCTCTCTCTGGTAGTCATGGTGCTGCCTGGCCATCCACCGCGGTTTCTGGCGTGGGTCTTTGATGCGTTCGTATTTTTCGAATTTCCAGACGATGCTGCCGTTCCAGTCTACCTGCACGAGGTCGAACATATCCTGGAAGCCGTATTTGAAATTTCTCACGCCGGTGCCTCCCATAATATAACCCCCGGGAAGCATCTTGTTAGGAAAGCCGTCAAATCCTTTCCACTGATTGACCGCGTTGCCGTTCATGTCGATAAGGACAACCCCCACCCCCCGCGTCTGGTGCAGGGTGGCTTGGAAAATGGTGTACCCGTTCCAGCATTTCTCAGGGTCATAAATAGTCGTCCCGGTCGGATAGACACTGGAAGTCATATCTGCTCCTCCCGTCACTTTAGTGTTATTTCCAACAATTATACGCACGGGTTACAGTAAAGTAAAGTTATTCAGATTATTCTCAAATGTACACACTCCTTTGTGCTACCCCGATTAACCGTGTATACTGGTATTAGAAGTAATACCCCGCAGGCAGACCTGATATGGCAGATGAAGAAAGCGGCTTTGACGAGCTTATGCGCCTCTCTCAGCAATTCACGCGGCAGCAGGAAGACCACGAGGAAAAGGAACGGCAGCGTGAAGAGCAGGGAAAGAAGGTGCAGGGAGTGCTGCAGGGCCTGAAGGAACTCAAGCTCTCCATGACAATCGAGCAGCTTCAGACGGTAGCCACACCCGAAATTATCGAGGAAGTAAACGCCCTGAGAAGCAAAGAGGGCACGGAAGACCTTCGCAAGGTAATATCCAGTCTGGCCGATGACCTGGAAAATCGCCTCGGGGCGATTTCAGCTTCAAACGCCGACATAACACCGCTGGTAAGCTCCATGAGGACTCTCAGTATACTCATGGACCTCTACTTTTCGCTCCAGTGATTCAAGCTGTTAAGGGACATGACGGCTTCCCACATCGCTTCAACATGAACGGCGACTGCGCCACCTACGGCGGAGAAAACTACGGGGTAAGGCGCGGATGATACCGGGCGGAGGGTAGGAATAGATAACAAGGAGAGGGGTCGGGGGTGAGGTGAGCCACCATCCGCCAAATGCAAACAGAACACAACCCGCTGTTTACATGTCGGCCGTGCGGGGCTATAATATATATCTAGTTATTGATTGTTGCCCGGAACCGTGACTGACGCTCCGGATTTTTATAGTGGTGAATCTGTCATATGAAGCTAGGTATTGATATCGGTTCGGTAACCGCCAAGGTCGTTGTACTTGATACAGCCGATAATATAGTTGAATCCAGGTACACGCGCACCCGGGGACAGCCAATAGAGATAATCCTCGCCATTCTGGAAGACATACTGGCCAAATACCCGCCCGAACAGTTCACGGCGGCGGCTGCCACCGGTACCGGCGGACAGCTTATCGCCGACCTGCTGGGTATACCGTTTGTCAACGAGATTACGGCACAGGCAGCCGGAACCGCCCGATTTCACCCGGATGCAAAGACCATCCTCGAGATAGGCGGCGAAGACTCCAAGCTCATAGTGCTTGAGGAGGAGTCGGCGGGGACGGCCACCAAGGTTACCGATTTCGCCATCAACGGCGTCTGTGCCGCCGGCACTGGCTCCTTCCTCGACCAGCAGGCCTCACGGATGGGCATCCCCATCGAAGAGTTTGGCGATGTCGCCCTGAAATCGGAACACCCGCCCCGCGTGGCTGGACGCTGCAGCGTCTTCGCCAAGAGCGATATGATTCACCTTCAGCAGGTGGGCACACCGGTACACGATATCGTCGCCGGCCTGTGCTTCGCCATGATACGCAATTTTAAGGGACAGGTCATTCGCGGCCGCGACCTGGGCACACCCGTTTCCTTCCAGGGCGGCGTGGCCGCCAATAAAGGAATCAGACGGGCGATACTGGAAGTCCTGCAATTGAAAGAAGAGGAGTTTATCATTCCGGAGCACTTTGCCGTCCTGGGCGCCCTGGGAGCCGCCGTCACCGCCGAGAAGTCACGCGGCGATGGAGATAGAGAAGGCATTCTGGCGGAAGATACTCTGCAGAGAATAAAGGACTATATCGCCCGGCGGGAATACAGTTTTGTTCCCCTGCCATCTCTGATGAGTGATGACTATCCCATAGATACCGAACCAATCACTATAGACTCCAGGCAACCCATTGAAGCCTATGTGGGTGTGGACATCGGCTCAATAAGCACCAACGTGGTGGTGATAGACCGTGAAAACAATGTCCTGGCGCGGCGTTACCTGATGACGGCCGGCCAGCCTATTGAAGCCGTTAAAAAGGGACTCCACGAGGTCGGACAGGAACTGGGAGATAAGGCCATTATTAAAGGCGCCGGCTCCACCGGTTCCGGACGGTACATGACCGGGGAGTTCTTCGGCGCCGATGTTATCCGCAACGAGATTACCAGCCACGCCAAGGCGGCGGCTTTCGTGTGCCCCGACGTAGATACGATATTTGAAATCGGCGGACAGGATGCCAAGTACATCAGCCTGCAAAACGGCACCATCGTCGATTTCGCCATGAATAAAGTATGCGCCGCCGGCACCGGCTCCTTCCTCGAGGAACAGGCGGAGAAGCTGGACATCAGCATCGAGGAGGAATTCGGCGACCTGGCTCTATCCTCAAAGCAACCGCTGGACCTGGGTGAACGCTGCACCGTGTTCATGGAGTCCCAGCTTAACTTCTGCAAGCAGAGAGGCGCCGCCAAAGAAGAACTGGTGGCCGGTCTTGCCTACTCCGTGGTCAAAAATTACCTCACCAAGGTGGTGGAGGACCGACATATCGGCGACCATATCCTGTTTCAGGGCGGCACCGCCTTCAATCGTGCCGTGAAAGCCGCTTTCGAGAGCGTCCTCGGTAAGAAGGTGCAGGTACCGCCCCACCACGATATCCTCGGGGCTATCGGCGTGGCCATGCTGGCTAAAGAAGATATGGAGGCTAACGGTAAACCAACGCGCTTCCGGGGCTTTGAACTGGGCAGCAGAAAATACGAGCTGTCCTCCTTTGAATGCCAGCGCTGCTCCAACCGGTGTGAAATTCACAAGGTCGTTTTTCAGGGAGAGGAACCGCTCTTCTACGGCTCCCGCTGCGGCCTGTGGGACAGTCCAGAGAAGAAAGAGAAACGCGAGTCTTCAACAATACCGCGCCTCTTTGAGGAGCGTACTCAAGCCCTGATTAACACCTACTCCAAGGATAAACCCGACTCCCCCAACGGCAAGACAGTGGGCATTCCCGGAGTCCTGTTTTTCCACGAGCTCTTCCCCTTATGGAAAGGCTTCTTTACCGAACTCGGATTTCAGGTGGTGGTCTCCGACCCCACCAACCGGCACATCATAAGGCAGGGCGTGGAAAATATCATCGAAGAGCCATGCCTGCCCATAAAGCTGGCCCACGGGCATATGCTCAACCTGCTGGAAAAGGAGCCCGATTTTCTCTTCCTGCCCGTCCAGTGCACCATGGAGAAGCTCTCCGATGCCTTTGCCAAGGCCTGGAACTGCCCGCTGACCCAGAGTTTCCCCTTCCTGCTGTACAGTTCCACGCGAATCAAGGAAGCCCTGACCACGCTTGCGTGCCGTAACACACTTCAGCGTGCAGGCACGCCTTCAGGGAAAAATCCCAGGGTGCTGAGACCGGTCATCCACCCCGACCGCGGCCGCCAGTGGCAGAAACGGGTTTTAAAGAAATGCGCCCGCGATGCTGGAATCACCTCGAATGCCCTGATAGAGCAAGCCATTCAGGTAGCGTTTGAGGCCTTCGATGCTTTCAACGACTGGCAGCAGAGGCGAGGGCGGGAGGTCCTGGAAAATCTCAAGGCCGACGAGAAGGCTATCGTTATTATCGGCCGCGCCTACAACACCTATGACGAGGCAATGACGCTCAATCTGCCGGAAAAACTGCGCGACCTGAACATACTGGCAATACCGCTGGACTTCCTGCCGCTTGAGTCGCTGGCGGGGGAAGTCAGTATAGCTCATCCCAATATGTACTGGAAGGCGGGACAGAAAATAATGTGCGCCGCCAGGATGATTGCCCGGGACCCCCGTCTGTTCGGACTTTACGTCACCAACTTCGCCTGCGGGCCCGACTCCTATCTGCTCAGGTTTTTCAGCAAAGAGACCGAGGGTAAGCCCTTCCTCACTATAGAAATCGACGAGCACTCGGCTGATGCCGGCATCATTACCCGCTGTGAGGCCTTCATCGACACGATACGTAATGCCAGAACCCGCGGCACCAGCCGGCCTATTCCGCTGGTGAGTATATCCTCCAACCATGCCAACAGACGGCGCGTCTACGTGCCCTATATGATTGACCACGGCTACGTCCTGAC
>JAUWYU010000193.1 GCA_030615655.1 Dehalococcoidia bacterium | reverse complement strand
TCCTTGAGTTCTGCTTCCTCACCGAATCTCAGGGCATCAGTGGGGCAGGCGTCAACGCATCGGGGCTCTTTCCAGCCGTCATCCAGCAGGTGAGCGCACATCGTGCACTTCTGCGATATGTTGAGGTCGGAATTGAAGTAGATGACCTTGTAAGGGCAGGCGTCAATGCAGTTACGGCTGCCGGTGCATTTCTCCGGGTCGATTATCACGATACCGTCGTCCCTCTTGTATATCGCCTCGGACTTGCAGGCGGGGATACAGGGCGCCTCGTCACAGTGCTGGCAGATATCGTGCATATAGCTTACTCTGACCTTGGGCACCGTTCCCTTGACTATATCAGTGACCTTCATCCAGAACTGGCCGGTATCCGGCTGGGGTTTGGCGATGGGGGTCCAGTCGTTGCCGACGTGCTCGTCCTTGCAGGCTATCTGGCAGTTGTAGCAGCCGTTGCACCTGTTGATATCAATGACCAGAGCTTTCATTATTTCTATTCACCTCCAACTAATACTCTATCAAATCGCAGCCCGGAGGCCCCGTCGTGGGATTTAGCATCAAAATGATACACTCGTGCTTCAGTTCTTGTCAAACGGCTACAGCGTTATAATACCCAGGTAGACATCTGTCTTGGTTTTTGCCGACATCTCCTGCGGCTTATAGCCTTTGGCCTCGATTTCAATGATATAATCCTCATTTTTATCCAAGTTTTCAAACTCAAAGTCACCGAAGAAGTTGGTCTTTATCGTCATCTTCTTACCGTTACCGGTCAGGGTAACCGCGACACCTCCGGCACATTCGTCCGTATCTCCGAATACCACCGTACCGGCAACGAATGTTTTGGGCAGACCAATATAGGTTACACTTTCCTTGAGGCCGTACTCAGGATGCAGTGACTCCGTAGCACCGGAAGCGATAAGCCGGGATACCTCACTATCAGGGTCGTCGAGGTCGCCGAAAGCGAGGGCACCGGTAGGACAGACTTCGACACAACGGGGCTCCTTCCAGCCTTCATCAAGGAGATGAGCACAGAGACTGCACTTCTGAGGGAGACTTTTCTGCTCATTCCAGTAAATAACGCCGTAGGGACAGGACGATACTACCTGCCTGTGTCCTTTAGCCTTTTCGGGGTCGATGATGATAATGCCATCAGGGCGACGGTACACGGCTCCGTCCCGTGCCGAGCTCACGCACGGCGCATTCTCGCAGTGCCGGCAGGGTACCGGAATATAGGTGAGCTTGACTTTCGGATATTGCCCTCTTTCTTTTTCGATTATATTCATCCAGAATTGTCCTGTCATCGGCTGTGCCGCCGAATAACCGGGATAATCATGCCCGCAGTGCTCATCCTTGCAGGCTAAAAAGCAGTCATAACACCCGCTGCATTTCGTGATATCGATTACCATGCCGTATCTGGCCATTTAAACTTTTCCTTCCCACCTGGCTATCTCTACCAGGCAAGAGTTACTGGCCATTCCCGGAACGTTTTTAGATATCATCCTGGCCGGTGTCAGCAAATTTACGCAACCGCCTTTATCTATGCTGCCGGGTTTGCCCGGCTCCAGCGGGTCATACTTGGCCGACGACTGAAACGAGTGAATCACGCCGGGTTTTAACCGCTCGGTGAGCTGGGCGATACCCAGCACCGCGCCGCGGTCATTGTACATCCTGACGATGTCTCCGTGGCGAATACCGCGGGGTTCAGCATCCGACGGATGCAGGCGAATCGGCCACCAGGCATAGCCATCCTTAATGACACGATTTGCCGGAATTTCATCCAGCCAGGGGGACTTATTCTCATGGTGAGTATGGAAGGAAAACCGCGGGTGGGATGATATGAGCTGAAGCGGGTATTTCTTCGCCAGCTCCGAGTTATAGCCTTCCCAGCTTGGTATGTACCTGGGAAGCGGAGGCCTTTCTTCGTCATCGGGGAAATGCTGCAGCAAGCTCTGTGAGACGAATTCTATCTTGCCGCTGTAGGTACCCAGCCCTTTTTCCCCGAATCTGGGATTCGTGGGGTCAGGTATATCGCAGGGGCGTCCTTCGTAGTACCAGCGATTTGAAACGATGGGCTGGTAGTCCTCCCCGGGGGGCGGAACAACGTAGTACCCTTTCTTCTTAAAATCCTCGTACTTCATGTATTTCGGCAGCGAAGAGATATTGAATATTTTCTTAATCCAGTCTTCCTCCGAGTTGCCTTCGGTGTACTCTTCCTTAAAGCCCAGCCTTTCCGCGAGGTCAGTATATATATCATAATCCGACCTGGAATCCCATAATGGCTCAATACATTTTTTCTGGTAGACGATGATTCGATGGTTCTGTCCAACACTGCTTGTGCCATAACCGCCGGGAGCGGCCCACTCGGAT
>JAUWYU010000177.1 GCA_030615655.1 Dehalococcoidia bacterium | reverse complement strand
GCCGCTTCATTGAAGTCAATCTCACCCGCCAGGTTCTCCTCGATGTACTCTATCGCCGCGTTCATTCTTTCCGACCATTCCATACTTCCGCGTCTCCTTCAATGACAATATAACAATAATGCCCGCCGGTGTCCCGACTTTTCCTGCGCACTTTTGCAGGAGGGATACCGGAGGGGCATTATTACTCCTGAAATAGCCTGTATTGGAGTTAAGCTATTGAGGTGCCGGGAGGGGGCATCGCCCCCTCCCGTTTTATTGAAATCTATTTATTTTATTTTTCCTTTTTCTCAGCGCTGACACCGCCGAAGGCTTTGAAAAGCTCGATAGGTATCGGGAAGAGTATGGTACTGTTTTGCTCGCTGGCTATCTCTGAAAGTGTTGACAGGTAGCGGAGCTGTATTGCCGCTGGCTCCCTGCCGATAATGGCAGCTGCCTGAGCCAGCTTCTCCGAAGCCTGAAGCTCGCCCTCGGCATGGATGATTTTCGCTCGTCTCTCTCTTTCCGCTTCTGCCTGGGCCGCCATTGAGCGCTTCATTTCCTCGGCAAGCTCCACTTCCTTAATCTCCACGGTGCTGACCTTGACTCCCCACGGGTCCGTTTGTTCGTCAATGATTTTCTGTAGCATCTGGTTCAGTTTTTCTCTCTGGACCAGCAGCTCATCGAGTTCTGACTGTCCCAGCACGTTTCTCAAAGTTGTCTGGGATATCTGTGAAGTCGCCCTGATGTGGTCTAACACTTTAACTACGGAAGACTCCGGGTCGACCACGCGGAAATAGACCACGGCATTCACCCGGACGGTAACGTTGTCCCTGGTGATGACTTCCTGTGACGGGACATCCATGGTCACGACGCGCAGGTCTACCTTCTGCATGCGGTCGATGAAGGGGATGATGAGAAACAGCCCCGGTCCCTTGGCGCCAACTAGGCGTCCCAGGCGGAAAATAACTCCCCGCTCGTACTCCTGGACGATTTTAACCGCCATGGAGACGATGATGAGCACGACAAAAATAATAATACCGATAAACACTGGACTCATTTATTTACCTCCTTTTTATTCTTTCTTGGTAACTGTTAATTTTAAGCCGTCAACCTTGGTTATAATCACCTCCTCTTCAGGCTCTGCCCGGCCTTTGTCGGTTATGGCTGTCCAGCGTTCACCCTCGATGCGAACCACCCCTTTTGGTTCCAGGGCTATTTCAACTATGGCCGTTCTGCCTATGAGTTCTTCCTTCCCGGCAGATACCTTCCTCCTGTGAGCCCGGACTGACCATAAAACCACAAAGACTAGGAAGACTATGAAGACAATTGATATAACGATAATAAGCCATGTAGATGCCATAAAGCAAAAAACCCTCCTTTATCGCTTAGAATTATTGTAAACTATCATTTTTGTTTCTTACTGACATACAGGATTAGGCCGTCAACCTTGTTTATCACGACCTCCTCGCCGGGTTTTATCTCGCCCTCCTCGGAGCGGGCTGACCAGCGCTCGCCCTTGAAGAAGATAGTGCCCTCGAGGTTCAGGGCCACTCTAACCGTGGCTGTCTTGCCTATCAGGTCCTCGCGGCCGGTCTTGGCCTGCTTGCGGTGGGCGACTATGGCGCGATTAAGTATGAAGGCAGAAGTGCCGGCGATAATAATGGTTACGGTGGCAATAAGCCACGGGTCTACCCGGAACAGCGGTGGCGCTCCCTGGAACATGATTAATGAACCAATGACTAATGATACAATGCCGCCGACGGTAAACAGGCCGAAGGTAGTTGTAAGTACTTCACCGACAAAGAGGCCGAAGGCCAGAACGATGAACAAAATCCCGGCATAGTTGACCGGCAGCACACCCAGTGAGAAAAAGGCGAACAGCAGACTGATGGCACCGACAACTCCGGGGAAAATGAGCCCCGGATTGAATATTTCCACCATTATGCCCAGCATGGCCAGACTCAACAGTAGATAGGCGATATTCGGGTCGGCAATAGCGTACAGGAAACTCTCAATCGTTCTCATCGGGACATCGTTAACTGTAGCGCCCCGGGTCTGCAGGGTGATTTGCTGGTTGCTAAGCATGGTTACCTGCCTGCCGTCCAGCTGGGCGATGAGGGTTTCGAGGTCGGGGGCAATCATATCAATGACGTTCAGATCCAGGGCCTCGCGCTCGGTGGCGGAAACGCTCTCCCTGACGGCTCTTTCGGCCCATTCCATGTTGCGGCCGTGAGCCTCGGCGATGCTCCTGATGTAAGCCGCGGCATCGTTTACCACCTTCTCTTCCATGGCTTCGGACATGGCGGCTTCCCCTTCTTCGCCTATGGCCACCGGGTGCGCCGCACCGATGGCGGTGTTAGGTGCCATAACCGCCACGTGGGCGGCCATGGTAATGAACACGCCCGCCGAGGCAGCGCGAGCCCCGGCAGGCGAGACATAGACGACCACCGGGACGCGTGAATTTACCATAAGTTTAATAATGTCGCGCATGGCGGTGTCCAGTCCACCCGGTGTATCCATCTGGATGATTAGGGCTTCGGCGCCGGTCTCTTCAGCCTGCTCAATGCCGCGTTCCACATAGCCAACAAGGACGGGATTAATGGTGCCCTTGATGGTAAGGACATCAACCTTGGGACTCTGCGACTGAATGCCTGTAGCTATGGATATAGCCAGCAGTAAGATAATTATTGCTAGTATTGTTCGTCTGATTTTTACCATAGCAGGAACCTACCGAAGCCTTCCTATTATAATTGTATAACAGTTTAAATGCAATTGAAACAGCGCGATGTTCAACACATAATAGAACGTGAGCATTCCTCAGCCTCACCCCCGACCCCTCTCCATCTCTTTAGTTATCTATTCCCACCCTGCCGCCAGGTCACATCTACTGCTTTTCCCATAATCATAATTGAATACCTGCGTAAATTAGTGTAAATTAGTATAGTATTCATAAGCTGGATGTATGAGGATAAAGCATGAAGGTCCAGAGATGTAAGGGAATGAACGACTTATCCCCCGCGGAAATGACTGTATTCCGCCTCGTTGAGGGAATATTTCGTGACTGCTGCTCCAAATGGGGGTATCAGGAGGTCAGGACACCCACCATCGAGTACCTGCACCTGTTTACCTCGGCGGGGACGCTGACCCCGGGCAAGTTGGGCAAGGT
>JAUWYU010000038.1 GCA_030615655.1 Dehalococcoidia bacterium | reverse complement strand
GCTGTCGGGGTGACGGTAGTGGCGGTAATAACGGCGTTCTTTATTTATGATGCAAAGGATAACTATCAACCACCTGTGTCCCCTTCTCCCTCAGGAGAGATAGAAACACAGAAGAAAGAGTCTTTTACTTTAAGGAAGAATAAGTAGCAAAAGGGTATCGGTTCCCTTTAAATACCTCGTACTCATTACGCAACTAGTAATTAGCTCTATCCAAATCATCCATCAGCTTCTCCCCGTACTCCAGTAAAATTTCCTGCCGTTCCGGGGGCATCTTTTGCGATTCCATCCAGGCTTTCAGGGCTTCGAGGGGTGTTATATCTTCGGCGGTACGGTTTCCCAGTCTCAGGCGCGTTTCCCTCTGTATGTCCCGGGCAATAGTGAAGTAGTGGGCTTCTTTCAGGACATTCCGGAGGTCGTTGTCCCGGAGCTGTCCCTCCAGCTCTGACGGCAGGGTGACATTAAGGCGCACGACGGCGTCTCTGACTTTCTCCTCCTGTTCGCTAATAGCCCTGAGCATGGTGACGGTGGGGTCAAGGTCATCCGGTTCCAGAGCGATATTGATAGTGAGAAAGCGGCGGGTGTTTACCGGGTGGAATTTAAAGGAGACCCGCCTTTTACCTGTGGCTGGGTCGGGCTCAATATCTACTATATAGAACCCTTTTTCATCGTTCTCCTCGCCGAAGTCAACGCGCTCCAGGCTGCCGGCGTAGACCACCGGTGGATTATCGGACAGTACCTGGTGCTTGTGAATATGTCCCAGAGCTACGTAGTCAAAGGCCGGCTGGGCGACATTGCTGGGTAGAAGGGCGTGCTCATGGCCGATTGACATCAGGCTTTCCGAACCGACCTGCGCGCCGGTTACCCATACGTGGGCGGCCAGTATGGCGGGCAGGGCAGGGTCCAGTTTAGCCGCCCTGGTAGTAATAATGTCCGTCAGCGTCTGCTGCAGCTTCTGGTTAATATTCTCGAAGTCAAGGTTCCTGGTGTCTTCACGGCTGAGCAGGGCACTACGTCTTAACCAGGGCAGGGAAACTATCTGGATGGTGCCGCTGGCCGTCGGGATATTATGGATGTCAGGGCGGTTGGCGACATAGACGTTTTTCACCGCCAGGGTGTCGAAAATCTCGGTGGTGGTGGCCCGGCCGATGGCATTGGGCATGTCATGGTTGCCGACGAGGAGAAATACCGGGACATCGCTGGTAGCTAGGCGGTTGATACGTCTGGCGAATTCCCGTTGCTGGGTCTGTGTTGGCTCGCGGGTCTTGTAGGCATCACCGCAGAACAGGACGAGGTCTACCCGGTTTTCCAGGGCGTGGTCTACCAGTTGGTCAAGGGCGGACAGAAAGTCGTTAAGGCGCGAGGACAGCCCGGTAGCCGGGTCAATGCGCCCGTAATTCTCAACACCGAGGTGCAGGTCGGCAAAATGGATGATTTTTATGATGTTCCTCTATTTATTTTAACAAATTCAGAACTTCCTGTAACGACGAGATTACCGGGCCGTTCCAGTCTTCCCGGTCGATATGGTAGGTATCTATGGATTCATCAGGCACACGGATTAATACAGGATACATGCCAACATTAGAAGCGCCGGTCAGTTCCTGGCTGCTGCCGTCGCCGATATACAGGCAGTCTTTTGGCTCGACCCCTAGCTGGTCTGTGGCCATACCGTAAATACGCGGGTCGGGCTTCTTGACACCGGCTTCGCAGGAAAACACGGTTACATCAAATAACATAGCAAAGGCGGTGCTATCCCAGACGTTCGTGATTTCGCATGTGCAGTCGCTGATAAGCCCCGTCTTGTATCCCGCCGACCTCAAATGGTTGAGCGTTTCGGTGACACCGGAGCGCGGGTTAATCGAGCGCTTTGTGTAGTCCAGTCTGACCCGGGCGGCTTGCTCGACCTGGGCGTCGGTAACCTGTGAGTTGAGCTTGAGGGAAAGGTGTCTTATGGCGTCCTCGGTGGTGGGAAAAACCCCGGTAGCCCGCTGGTTGAAAGAGTCCACCCATGACTGGAGGAACTCATCGGGCGGGACGGACAGGATGTCAGCCATCTCCCCAAAGACGCCCTCGTACTCCGCGCGGGAAAAATTGTCAATCAATGTCCCGAACAGGTCGAAGATGACCGCTGAATATCTCATAATGTAGTCCTACTCCTGTATAATGTTGCCCACCGGTTTTCGTTCCATAAAATAAAAATTATCAACCGACTTGATAATCTCAAAGCCGTTTCTTTTATATAATGATGCCACTTGGCTGTTTTTCAAATGTGCTAGTTTGGTCATACGGCCGGATCGGTCGGCTTTGTCCAGAATGCGTTTGAGCAGGAATGAGCCGATACCCCTGTTCTGGTATTCCGGCAATATGAAAAATTGTCTTATCTCAATAAAACTTTCGTTTTCAATAACAGCAATCGTACCGATAAGGTTATTATCGTACATAATTATCTCTGGCCTCTTTTGCTGCCAGTCTTTAGCATGGAAATCTCTCTGGACTTTTTCATCCCAGCCCCATATCTGGGTAATATAGTCGCCTTCAGCAGCTTTCTTGACTTGATAGCTGAATTCTCGGTGTGACTGGTCAGCTGGAGCAAGCTTGACTAAAGAGTAATCAATCATTTCTAACATGTCTATCTTACCAGATTCAGTACTTCCTGTAATGATGTAATTACTGGTCCCTGCCATTCCTCCGCCTCGAAATCTGTGCGGTATACATCGGTCCTGTCCTCATCAGGGTTATGGATTAAAACAGGATGCATGCCGGCCTGTAAAGCACCGGTCAGTTCATTGCTGTCTCCGTCACCGATGTACAGGCAGTTTTCCGGCCTGACTACCAGTCTTTCGGCTGCTAACTGATAAATACGGGGGTCGGGCTTCTTTATGCCCACCGAACAGGAAAAAATCGCCACATCTATCAATGGCGCGAAAGGTATATCATTGAATATCTTGGGGATTTCGACTCCGCAATCGCTGATGAGGCCGGTCTTATAACTCTCCGCTTTTAGATGTGAAAGCAGCTCGGTAGCGTGTGGCCGTGGTTTCATGAAACGTGCCCTGTGTTCACGGTTTATTTTTACAGCGAGTGTAATCTGAGAATTTTCCGTTTTTACTCCGAGTTTTTTGCATATATACTCGATGTTGGCTTCATAGCTCTGGAATATTCCCAGACCTCGCTCAGTGTACGTATCAAACCACAATTGCATAAAATCGTCGGGGGGTGCGGATATGGCTGCCGCCATCTGACTCAATATGTCTTTATACTCTCGTAAAGAGAGCTTATCAACCAGCGTCCCGTACAGGTCGAATATGACAGCCTCGTACTTCACGCCGTTTTACCCGCCGCTTTCCTGCTTCCATATCTGGCCACCGGGGGGCAGGACGAACAGGTCTTCACCGGCCAGCTTGGCCTGCAGGGTGTCTCTTAGCGCAGATATCGGGACGCGTATCTGGTTCATGGTATCGCGCTCGCGGATGGTGGCCTGATTGTCCTCGAGCGACTGGAAGTCAACGGTGACACAGAAGGGCGTACCCAGCTCGTCCTGACGGCGATAGCGGCGGCCGATGCTCTGGGTATCATCGTACTGTGTCATGAAGCCGGGACGCAGGTCAGCATATACGTCTTTGGCCATTGCTGCCAGGTTTTCCTTTCGACTCAGGGGTAGCACGGCAACCTTGACCGGGGCCAGGTCAGGATGGAAATGGAACAGCACCCTTATTTCGTCCTTGTCCGGTTCTTCATCATAGGCATCGCACAGGACAGCCAGAACCGAGCGGTCAACCCCGGCGGACGGCTCAATGATATAGGGAATAATGTGCTCCTTGGTTTCCTCATCAAGGTAGGTCAGGCTCTTGCCGCTGTAGGTCATATGCTGCTTAAGGTCGAAGTCGCCGCGGTTGGCCAGGCCTTCCAGTTCCGACCAGCCCATCGGGAAATTATAGTCGATGTCATAGCATTTACGTGCGTAGTGGGCCAGTTCTTCTTCTGAGTGCTCGCGCGGGCGGAGGTTCTCTTTTTTAATACCCAGTCTGTAGTACCAGTTAAGGCGCTCTTCCAGCCAGTAGTCGAACCACTCTTCGTCTGTTCCCGGCTTAACGAAGTACTCAATCTCCATCTGTTCGAACTCACGACTGCGGAAGATGAAGTTGCCGGTGGTAATCTCGTTGCGGAATGCTTTACCTATCTGGGCAATGCCGAACGGCAGCCTCTTCCGGCTGGTGTTGACCGCATTCTGGAAGTTAACGAAGATGCCCTGGGCCGTTTCCGGGCGCAGGTAAACGACATTAGCCTCTTCCTCAACGGGCCCCATAAAGGTCTTGAACATCAGATTAAACAGGTGAGGCTCGGTAAGTTCACCACCGCAGGAGGGGCACTTTTCGTCCTGCAAATCGTCAGCACGCCACCTGAGGTGGCAGTTCTTGCACTCCACCAGCGGGTCGGAAAACTGGGAGAGGTGGCCGCTGGCATCCCAAACCCTGGGGTGCATGAGTATGCTGGTATCCAGTCCCACCATGTCATCCCGCTCCTGCACTACGGCGCGCCACCACGCTTCTTTGATGTTGCGTTTTAGTTCCACACCCATTGGGCCGTAGTCCCAGCAGCTGGACAGTCCTCCGTAGATATCGCTGCTGGGGAAGATGAAGCCGCGCCGCTGGCATAGCGAGACGAGCTTTTCCATAGTTAGTTTTCCTGTAGAATGTTCTGACATTTAATATCACTCCTGGACACTTTTACCATGTAGACGGCGAAATTGCCGGATAGTCTGAATAAAGAATATACCCAGAATAATGCCGCCCAGTACCATAACAATCAGGGCAAATACCCAGAGGGGTATCAGCTTTATTTGATAAGCATTGTAAAGGAAAATATCCAGCATTGCAAAAAGGAGGATAATTTGGGGCAGCGCCATCAGGTTTCCCATGATGGTAAATAGCGACCTGTTAAGGTCGGTTTCGCCTATCTGTAACCGCCGGCTGGCGCTCGTGGCTATGTAGGCGATAGCGAGCGAGAGCAGGGCGAAAACGAGCTGCAATATTATTACCCAGGCGATAGCGCCGCCGCGACCAAACCAGTGGGTCGGTTCGCCGCCGGAGAAGCGGTAGGCGACCTCGTCCGGCAGCAGGCGATAGAAAAAGGCGGTCAGAATCACGGAGAGAAGGAGAATAGCCACTGGCAGAACGATATACGTCCAGCGAAAGGACACGTTCTTCTCTGATACTATTTTGTTTGCCGATTCAGCGAGGCTAATGGCGACCACCTGTCTGTAGGCTATTACCAGTAAAGATTAACAGCTTTGAGGCTTAAGTGTCAAAGTTGTCAATGGGAGCTATGTCTATCTCATCCGCAGCCTGTTTAATCTGTTAAACGCCTTCTGTTTCTCACTCAGGCCGAGCTTTGTTTTGTTGATGGCGCGGGAAAGCAGCTCAATGCTCTGGTCATATGTCTGCCTGTCCACAGGGTAGGGGATGCCGTCCTTGCCGCCGTGGGTAAAGCTGTAGCGGGCGGGGTCGCGGTAGCTCGGTTCCACGCCGTGTACCAGCTCGGCAATCAGGCTCAAAGCTCTTATGGTCTTGGGCCCAACCCCGGATAGCCCCAGCAGCTGCTCAAAGTCCTGCGGCTGGCGCTCATACGCGCTCAGGAT
This sequence comes from Dehalococcoidia bacterium, assembly GCA_030615655.1. Taxonomy (GTDB): domain Bacteria; phylum Chloroflexota; class Dehalococcoidia; order Dehalococcoidales; family RBG-16-60-22; genus JAUWYU01. The sequence goes on along the minus strand of JAUWYU010000038.1, from coordinate 4,983 downwards.
AATCTTCCTCAGGCTATCAGGGTGCAGGTCACTGGTGAATATCTGATGGCGGGAGGGCAGACTGAGTGTTTTTAACTGCTTAAGTTCAGCCACCACTTTTTCCGGCTGTTCCTCGGTGGCAATGCTGGCAATGGTGGTTCGGGCCGGCTGGCTCTCGCTAGCGGTAAGGTTCAGTGTCTGTCCTCTGGCTTCCGACAGGATAGCCGCGTGAGGCTCGTTAACAAAGTCCGTAACAGCTTCACCGAGCCAGTGGTAGCGGCGTGCATAGCGATTAGCTTCATTCATGCCCTGCTGAATAACTGTCCACGAGCCTCTGGGCGTGAAGAGGAAGGTGTGGTGGTAGAGTTGATAACCGTCCTGAACTGCTGAGCTGTCTACCTTGGCGGACATGCGGCTGGCATATACCAGTGGCGCTGGGTTCAGAGAATTTTTTTCTCCCCAGATTTCTATTTCCAAAGGCGTCTTGCGCGATGTTTTGCCCTTACCTCCGGTGACGAATAATCCCAGGTCACGTTCGATTCCCTTTATACCTTCTTTTAAAGCGCCGCAGAGTGTGGTAGTAACACCGCTGCTGTGCCAGTCGAAGCCCAGGACACAGCCGAATGCCTGGAACCAGTAGGGGTGTGATAGACGCCTTAGCATCTCGTCTGGACCATAGTCGGATACAATGGCGATGGTGATCTCGCGGGCAAGCGGTACCATGCGGTCAAACAGCCACCGGGGCGCCTTGCCATGATGCAGGGGCAGGTTGGCAATGCCGGTTCTCTTGGGGGCAGACATAAAGTCGCTACCTCCCTTACTTAAGAGGCACAGGTACTGCAATCGTTTGAGCTGCAGCTATCGCAGGAGCTGCCGGTGCCAGCGATGCGTGTGGCTACTCCGGCACTACTGGTGCTGAAGCAGGCAAAGGTGGACATTTTACGTCGGGCGAGTTTATGGCAGTTAGGGCAATCAGCCTCCTGGTCAGACTGACTCAGAGGCCGTAGTTGCTCGAACCTGTAATCACATTTAGAGCAAATATACTCGTATATTGGCATGGTTATAGTTTAGCTTGTTTTAGCTATGTGGTCAAGCTGGAGAGGGGTCAGGGGTGAGGTAAGCGAAAACTATCATTTTCCAAGGGCATTGCCAGTTTGGAAAGCAGGGTGTAGGATATAGTATAAACCTCGGGTTTAGGGGGAAATCTTGATTCACAAAGTTGACATAAAGACGCATTCAAGGGTGGAATTTCAGGACATTACCCGTGAGGTCGGGGACATCGTTGGGGCGAGCCGCGTTCAGAGCGGCATCTGCTATGTTTTTTCACCGCATACCACCGCCGGCATTACGGTAAACGAGCATGCCGACCCCAGCGTTGTCGAGGATATTATGGCGCAGCTTGACATAATGGCACCTCAGCATACCAGCTATCGCCACCGGGAGGGTAACTCCCCGGCGCACATCAAGGCCAGCCTCATGGGCGACTCCGAAATGCTGTTCATCGAGGATGGTAAGCTGGTCCTGGGGACATGGCAGGGCATCTTCTTCTGCGAGTTTGACGGACCGAGGAATAGAACCGTGCTGGTCAAGATAATTTCGGATAAACCGTGATGCCAGCAGGCCAATCTACCGAAAAGTAAACTGGTAAGCCAGCACGTCAAGCAGACTATACAGGAAAGCAAACACATCCTTTATTAGTCTCATCATATTCTACCCCGTTCGCCAGAATGGTACCTGGAGTATTGTTTTTTATCTAAAAGTCCTGCCCCGGTAAAATTATCCGGTAGAGTCCGCAGTAGCGGCACCGGCAATACTGTTGGTGGACATGGTACAGTCCTTTTTGACCGCACTGTGGGCAATAGCTGAACTTAAGCATACGGTTCAGCTTCTTTGGTTTAACGAGCGTGTTCTTTATCATAGCCAGCCTGTTATTATTCGTTTGATTTTGAGTTTAGTGGGTGCATCTTACACTACAATCACAAATCCTGTTAAGAACGTCACAGATACGTCACAACTTAAAAACGTAACTAGCGAATATAACCCGACCTGATATGGATATATTCCTGCCGGCGGTGCTATAATTGGGGTTAAATGACGGTAGTAGTAACGGGTGCCACCGGGCATGTCGGTGCCAATCTGGTACGCGCCCTGATTGATAAAGGTCGCCCCACGCGCTCTCTGGTTCATATCAACCGCCGGGCCGTTACCGGACTGGATACCGAAATAGTCCAGGGAGATATCTGTGACCAGGACTCGCTGTGTCGGGTGTTTGATGGCGCCGAGGTTGTCTACCACCTTGCCGCCTGTATCTCGCTGTCCATGGCTGACTGGCCTCAGCTTGAGTCCGTTAACGTTGTCGGCACACGGAACGTGGTTGAAGCCTGCCTCCGCACCGGTGTGCGCCGTCTCGTCCACTTCAGCTCCATCCATGCGATGGTGCAGGAGCCTTTCTCTGCCTCGGTAGATGAATTGCGTCCCTTGGCGGAGTCTCGGCATTGCCCACCCTATGACCGCTCCAAGGCTGACGCCGAGAGGGAGGTGTGGCGTGGGGTGGAAGAGGGACTGGACGCTGTCATTATCAGTCCCACGGCGATTATCGGCCCCCATGACTACCAGCCGTCGTATTTTGGTGAAGCCCTGCTGTCGCTGGCGCAGCACAGGCTGCCGGCACTGGTTACCGGCGGGTTCGACTGGGTGGATGTGCGTGACGTGGTTGAGGGCGCCATGCGTGCCGAGAAGCAGGCACCGGCGGGGGCCAAATACCTACTTTCCGGGCACTGGGTGTCAATGCGTGGTATCGCGGCCATGGTGGCAGAAATTACCGGTATTTCGCCTCCTAGGTTTGTTTTTCCTTTGTGGATGGCACATCTCGGTATTCCTGTAATGAATGCTGTGAGTCGCCTGAACGGGAAGCGCCCCCTCTACACCAGTGTTTCCCTGAGAGCGCTGAAGAGTAACCGGCATATCAGTCACGAAAAAGCCGCCCGCGAGCTCGGTTACCGGCCGCGCCCGTTCCGGGAAACGTTGGTCGATACCCTGCGGTGGTTCCAGGAGAACGGGCAACTTGGCCGCTTAATGGGAGTGGAAAACAGGGAGTCCCTGTGAGAGAATTGACGATTTATAACGGTCTGCTTGTGGGCTGGTTCGTGCTGGCCGTGGTGGTATTCGTGGCGCTGTTTTTTGTCGCGGCTCCGTACGGACGCCACATCCGCAGCGGGTGGGGTTATACGATTGGAAATAAAACGGGCTGGGTAATTATGGAGGCGCCGGCTCCTATTATTTTCGCTGTCTGCTTCTTATCGGGCAGCAATACCAACACTACCGCCGCACTGATTTTCCTTGTTTTCTGGGAGGTGCATTACCTGCATCGGGCTTTCATCTACCCCTTCGGCTTGCGTGGTACTTCACGGCGCATGCCGCTGGCGGTCATGAGCTTCGGGTTTCTTTTCAATATGGTGAACGGCTATCTCAACGGCCGCTATATCTTCGCCTTCTCCGGGGGTTATGCCGGCGAGTGGCTGGGAGACCCACGATTTATCATTGGGACGGTGCTTTTTATCGTTGGTTTTGCCATTAATCGCCGGGCCGACCGGATACTGCGGGGACTGCGTCAACCCGGCGAATCCGGGTACAGGATATCGTACAGTCGGTTTTATCGCTGGGTGTCCTGCCCCAATTATCTCGGTGAGATTGTCATCTGGATTGGCTGGGCGGTAGCAACCTGGTCTCTGCCGGGCCTGGCCTTCGCTTTCTGGACGTTAGCCAACCTGTTGCCGCGGGCCAGGGCCCACCACAATTGGTACAAAGAACAATTCCCCGATTACCCGCAGGAGCGCAAGGCCCTGGTGCCGGGGGTATGGTAGTTATTAAGCCGTCAAACGTATCCCTGCTTGAAAGATACGGGTGGATCCTAGATAACGGTCTGCGTCATAGTCATATCGTTCTATTCTCAACAGCTGCCTTTAGTTGTCCATATGTATCACCACCTTTAGAGAAGGGGCAAACCTTTATACAGATAGCGCAGCCCATTGTCCTTGAGAAATATTCGACGCACCTCTCTCGATTAATGCAGGTTCGTATTGCACCAACGCCGGGAACATTGTTAACGTTGACTGCCTTCTCACTATTAATTGCCTTGCTCGGACACTCCTTCTCACAGACCTGACACAGCTCACAGTACTCCTCTATCCAGTCATGGTCATGATTGTCAGTAAACTCGAAGTATTTATGTTCAATAAACACCGGAGCGAGACGGACACGAGTCCCGTACTCAGGTGTTACCAGCAGTCCATGGCGACCCTGCCAGCCCATCCCTGCTTTACCGGCAAGAGATGGAGTGTTGGTAAGTCCTCCCATAGGATGATTGCTCTGACATCGCACTCCCTGTTTACGCAGCCATCGGGCAATCTCGTTCACCACCAGTCCCAGGCTTGCGTAGACACGCATCACTTCTTGGCTGGCCTGGGGGTCAGGAGCACGGTCGATCTTATCCTTCTTCATCTCTTGGTTGGCAACAAGAGCATAGCGGAATAGCGTGAACTTTCCCCGGAATATCATCTGCTGGGGTAGCTCGGTGAATCCGATTCTAACATCACCCCACTTCTCCCTGACGAACTTGTTCAACTCATTCCAAAGACCGGGTTTAGGTTCAAATGCAGCCGGCTCCAGTTCGTCGAAATACGGTTCGATGTCTTCCCAGCTCTGGCTCATTCCCCTTTGCATATCCTGCATGGTCTCGACCATGTCACCCATTGGCGGGGCTGGTGGTCTGGCCATAGGACGCATTGGGGGTGCTCCCTCCGGTGATTCAGCACCTGGCGGTCTCTGGTCAGCACGGGCTGCAGATGGAAACTCAAATCCCATTTGAACGGAATCAGGATGGGCAGGGTAGATTAAATCGGGGTGTTCCTTTCCCCATTCAATGTAGCGAGATTCCTTTTCAAAGAAAGCAGGGAGATTACGCAATGGACGTCTTGCATTCGGCGGTATCTCAGGCTTATGTGC
>JAUWYU010000011.1 GCA_030615655.1 Dehalococcoidia bacterium | reverse complement strand
TCTCCCCCCAACCAATCGAAGAGCCTGTTGTGCCGGTAGCACCCAGCCCGCCGGGCTTAAGTGAGCCTGACGCCAGCCTGGACAGTCGCAATCCGGTGGAATCCAATATGAGCGAACTGGTCTACGCCCCCGTTATGGGAGTAACGTCAGCTGGCTAAACCATCCATGCCTGGCGTGTTGGCCAGAAAACCTGCGTTAAGGAGGTTGAAAGATAATGTGAATATAAGGTGTAACCATAAATTATATGAAAGCCAAAAAACGGAAGGGGGTGATGTCTAAACGAATAAAATCTGTCATCAAAAGAGAAAAATGAAAAGAAACGTCTTAACTCGAAAACTGTCCATTAACTAAGGAGGAAAAATGATTAAGAAATTCTTCAAACATCAGAAAGGAATCACTGGCCTAGAGACCGCCATCATCCTGATTGCCTTCGTCGTGGTCGCCGCAGTATTCGCCTATACCGCATTATCAGCCGGCCTTTTCTCCACGCAGAAGAGTCAGGAAGCAGTTTACTCCGGGCTTAAGGAAGCTCGGAGCACCCTGGAACTCAGGGGTGGCGTTATCGCCACGGCCAACTCTACCGGTTCCGGCGGCGATATCGCTCAGATAAGCTTCATCGTAGCCAATGTGCTCGGCGGCGAGTCCATTGACTTCACCCAGCCCACATCCGCCTCCGGTAACACTGGTATTGCCGATACCACGTCTGACACCAATGTTGTGGTCATCAACTACACTGACCAGTATCAGTCCGTGGATAACCTCTACTGGCAATTCACGCCGCTGGGGAACGATGACGGCGACAACCTGCTGGAGATGAATGAGAGGTTCCAGATAACCGTCGGCAGTGACACGGCAGGTTCTGACGGCGGTAACCTTATTAATGCCCTCTCCACCCGGCCCCTGGGCACGAAGACAACCTTCAACCTGGAGATACTGACGCCCGTCGGAGCCGTTCTGCAGATCGAGCGCACCACACCACCCTGGATTGACACCATCATGAACCTGCGCTAGTCAGTGGTCCTAACCAAGAAATAAGGAGGAAATATGTTTAGAAAATTCATGAATCACGAGAAAGGTATCACCGGCCTGGAAACGGCCATCATCCTGATTGCCTTCGTTGTGGTCGCTGCGGTCTTCGCCTACACGGCACTGTCCGCCGGACTGTTCTCCACCCAGAAAGGGCAGGAAGCTGTTTACGCCGGACTCCAGGAAGCCCGGAGCACCCTCGAACTCAGGGGCGGCGTTATCGCCACTGCCAATGAGTCCGGTACTGACGGCAGGGTTGAGTCGATAAGCTTCGTCGTAGCCAACGTGCTCGGCGGTGAAGCGATTGACTTCACTCTACCGGCCGGCGGTACACTCGGGGTTTGCACCGGCGACGTCCATAAAGTGGTAATCAACTATATCGACGAGAACCAGACCAAGAACGACCTCTGGTGGGATGTTACCAAGCTGGGGAACGCTGATGATGACTATCTGCTGGAGAACAACGAGAAATTCAAGATTACCGTTGGTGGCGCTGCCGGAGGCGACCTCATTGACGCTCTTACTACTGATTTGAACGTCAACACCAAGTTCAGCCTGGTAATCCAGACACCTGTCGGTGCCGTGCTGGAGATTGAGCGCACCATACCCGCTTATCTTGACGCTATCATGAACCTGCGCTAGTCGGTTTAAGCTTGATACGGGGTGGGGGTTCCGGCCGGACTCCCACCCTAAATCCCGTGGTATTAGTGGGTGCTACCCGCTTCCCAAAGCTGTGGGAGAGGTGGATGATAGCTATAAGCATACGCTCCGAAGGAATAATGGAGGTCTTTTGTGGACAAGGCCATAACTACAGCTTTACTAATCATAGCGGGGGTTGTTTGTATGATATTTGTTTTTAACAGTGTCTATCCGATGGTAAACCGCTCCAGCCAGGCCATGGTCAGCATGGCCCAGCAGGTTGACGAACGGATGAAGAGCCGGATAAACATTGTTCATGCAGCAAATTCAGCCAACCGCACGTTAGTTTACCTATGGGTAAAGAACGTGGGCACCCAGCGTATCGTTGCCATAGACGAGAGCGACCTTTTTTTCGGCCAGGAGAACGATTTTGAACGCATCCCCTACGTGGATGATGCCGAAGGCGGTTATCCCCGGTGGGACTACAGCCTGGAAAATGATACCGAGTGGCAGACCAGTGCCACTCTTAAAATTACCATTACCTATAGCAGTGACCCGGGCACCGGGACTTATTATTCTAAATTCATTATACCCATCGGAATATCCGATGAATATTACTTCAGTATGTAACGGAGTGATTTATGGAGACAGCCATTGTGTCAATAATATGTATAGCCCTGGTAGTTTTTGGCGGCATGACAATGTCCCAGGGATTCATGACGTCGGTTGACGCCAGCACAACGGGCTTGGAAGAAATAGGCCAGAGAGATGAAACGATAATGAGGACCGAACTAACTCCCATCAGCGCCAGTCAGCCCTCAGCCAATACTCTGGAGATAATACTGGAAAACAGCGGCCAGACCAGGCTGGCTGATTTTGATAAGTGGGATATCATCGTCCAGTACTACGACGGCACCAGCACCTATCACGTGGAATGGCTCCCCTACACCGAAGCGGCGCTGGACGATAACGAATGGGAGGTGGTCTGGATAAGGCTTGACGGTGAGGACGAGGTATTCGAGCCGAACGTGTTAAACCCCCAGGAGGAGATAATGATAAGAGCGCAGCTCAATCCGTCAGTGGGTGCCGGCACCACCAATATGGTGATTCTGGGCACTCCCAGCGGGGTTACCGCCTCAACCTACTTCTCGCCGTAATCAGGCGGGCCGCGCTTTTGATTAAGAACAGGAGGCATAAAAATTAATATTACCGCCAGGATGTTTAAGGAGCGAATGATATGGCGACTATTATTGTCTCCATCATATGTATAGCCATGATAGTAGTAGGAGGTATGACATTGTCCCAGGGAATCCTCACCTCGGCGGACACCGCCGCTCTCAGCGTTGAGGAGATAAGCGCGAGAGAAGGTGAAATTATGAGGACCGACCTGAATGCAGACCGTGCTGCCTACCTCTCCTGGGCGGACCTCCTGCGGGTAACCGTGCAGAATGCCGGCCAGACCAAACTGGCCAGCTTCGACAAGTGGGACTTCATTGTCCATTATTATGATAGCGGCGGCGTCTATCACACGGAATGGCTCCCTTATACCAGCGGAGTGCTCGGTGATAACGAGTGGCAAAAGGCGAGAATCGGCCTGAACGGGCCGATAGACTTCTTCGAGCCGGACATACTGAACCCTGAAGAGGAACTGGTCATACTGGCCAGTCTCAGTCCGCTCCCGGGGAATGCCACCACCGGGAAGATAACCATAGCCACTCCCAACGGGGTTTACGACTCCATTTCCTTCTCCAATCTCGACTATACGCTGCTTACCCCCCACTCGGAAAATACCACCATTGCCACCACTGACTATTACGAACTTGTGGAGGCAACGCCGGCCGATGGTACTGCCATGATAATGACAACGGACGCTTTCGCTGAGGACGAAAGGGCGAGGAAGATTCTGCACAAGGAGTCCGATGCCAGCAGGCCTGCCAGGCAAATTTTCCCCCTGACAGGTATTAGCCAGATCCCGGCAGCCGCCTGGACGGTCTATTACCGATGCCGAACCTGGGGAAACCCAGATTTTCCTACTAGGAATGGCGACGTAAACTTTGATATCGACATATTGATTCGGAAGGCAGACGGCACGGTGAGGACAATCATAGACACCGATGCAGCCAATGCGTATCTTGATAGAGGTGATGCAGAGAGATGGATGACTAAACAGGCCAACTACAACTTTCCTGGGTACACGGTAATTGACGATAGCGACTACCTTGAAATTGTCTACTATGGTGAAACTGATAGAGCAGGGCCGAAAAATGGTCCGGGATATATGCAGATAATGATTGACGACAGTACCCTGCCCCTGGCTGACCAGACCAGGATAGAGGGATAACAGAGGAAAGGGATATGCTGGAAAAGCTGAAACAATTTATATTTAAGAGCGACGGTAAAGGTGCGAACACGGGCAAGACCGACCGTATGATGAGCTTCGACATGTTCTACCAGCTCTCCTACATGTCCGCCATCGCCGCCGCCGGTGTGCCGCGCGACCAGATTTTCGAGCGCTCAGCCGGGATCCAGTGCGCCTCTGCCGAGTATTTCAAAAGAGTCGAGCTGGCCCGCACCCGACTAAAATACGATTACGCCCGGGCCTGCCGCGCCGTGGGAGAACCCCTCCAAGAAGAGGAGGTAAAGGGACTCCTCCTCCGCTTCTCCAGCTCCCTCATTTCCGGTGAACCCGAAGCCGATTTTCTATCAAGGGAAGCCAAAGCCCGGTCTGAAGATTATGAAAATGAGTATGGCAGAAGCCTGGAATCCCTGAAAATGTGGACCGACGCCTACGTTTCACTCATTCTATCGGCAGTCCTGGTGGTAGTCATCGGGATAGTCTCCACCATGATATGGAAAATCGAGACCACCCTCATCATGGCCATGGCATTCATCGCCATCGCTGCCACATCTATCGGTATCTGGCTGATATGGCTGATATCGCCAAAAGAGTCCATGGTTTTACGCTGGGCCGGCTCCAGGGAACAGCAGCTTGCCAGTAAGCTTTTCAAACCCTCTCTGGGTATCGCTGTAGCCATTGGCGCCCTCTTTATTTTAACTGGACAGGACCTGGGCCTTGCATTACTGATTATATCCGCCGCAGTCTTCCCGATTGGCTTCATTATGACTAAAGATGACAAAAAAATAGCCAGGAGGGATAACGAAATAGGCACATTTTTAAGGTCGCTGGGCGGTGTTTGCACTGCGCTGGGAACAACGGTGAATGCGGCCCTGGGCCGTCTTGACCTTGATGCCATCAACGTCCTGCGGAGTTCGGTTAAAAACCTTCACACAAGGCTTACGGCCGGTATCAAATCTAGGCTGTCCTGGAGTAAATTTATTGATGAAACCGGAAGCGAACTGGCTAACCGAAGCGTAGGCATGTTCTACGATGCTATCGAAGTTGGTGGCTCGGCGGGGCAGGCTGGTCAACAGGCCTCAGCCTTCGCCGACAGGGTGGCACTGCTGCGGGCCAGACGAAGGACAGTAGCCGGTCCTTTCCGCTGGCTCTGCATTACCATGCACGCTTCCGTCGTTATCATTCTGGTCTTTATTACCGAAGTTATCGTGGCATTCGGCGATATGGTGTTGAAAGCCCAGGATGTAACGCCCAGCGTATCCGGGGCTCCCTCCATGAGTACCCTCACTAGTTTTAACCTCTCCGGGCTGGAACTCATGCAAACCATGGTGGTACCCCTGGTTTTGATATTCACGGTGGCTAACGCCATTGTGCCCAGCCTGGCCGAGGGAGGTAGTAAATATAAGATTTTAAGCAATCTGGGAATAACAGCGGCTATTTCCGGTATGAGCCTTCTTATCCTGCCGGCATTAGCCAACTCACTATTTACGTCCGTTTCCCAAATGTAAGGAGGTAATATGGACACCGAAAGCAGAATAGATGAAATTGAAGCGGAATTCCAGGAAACGAGAGATGAATTGCGGGAAATCCTCTTTGATATCCGGACCTATTTAATGGAAGCGTTAACCCCAATCCCGAATGACCTTGATAGGGAAAAACTACGCGAAGAACTTGAGACTGAAAGGGGGTAAGGTAACATGGAATCTGAAAAAAAAGTTGAAACCATGGAAGAAGAAATCAAGCTAATGAAAGGGCAAATAAAGCAGTCCCTCGCCAGCGTTCGGGATTACCTGCTCAATATGGAACTACCCTCTTCCGAATTCGCGACTATCCTGGCGGCTCTGGGGAGTGACGGTACCCAGAAAGTAACCATCGACGGCAGTATCGCTAATGCCCTGGGTAAAAAAGTTGCCGAAGCCGCAGCAGAAGAAACAGAAGGGGCGGAAACCAGCGAGAAAACCATTGAAGATGAGTCAGATATGCCTTCCGAAGATGAAGACCTTCTTGGCGTGGAAAGCCCGCTCGGAGAGGAATCTGAGATGCTCGAAGACGATAGTTCGATGGAAAATGATGGAGAAATTTCTTCCGAAGACTCGCTGCTCCCCCCTGAAGATGCCCTTGAAGACGAAACCTTCACTGAACCTGAAACCTTCACTGAACCCGAAGCCTTCACTGAACCCGAAGAACTCAGTGAACCCGAAGCATTCACTGAACCCGAAGAACTCAGTGAACCAGAAGAACTCAGTGAACCAGAAGAACTCAGTGAACTTGGTGAACCCGGCGAAATTGATGAACAAGACGAGACTAAAACACTCGAAACTGAAGAGCCTTTAGAGGAGGAACCGGAGATGGAATATGAAAAAACTACTGCTGAATTAAGACAGTCCACACCAAAGGTCAACTTGCTGGCAAATCTCATTAACTGGGTGGCCAAAGCAAAGACAGAAATAGGCTATGAGCAAATGCCGACTTTCTTGGAGGTCTATGGTATCAGTGGACATCTATCCCATGAATTGAAAGAGGTCATTATGCACCTGTCGGAAATAACGTCGGAGCGACTTGAAGACGCCGACAGCGCCGAAATCTGGAGTCAATCAATGCTGTCGCTGCACGGCATCCTGACGGGTGGCGATGCGCCGCTCCATCCTTTAAAGCCGTTCTGGTCTGATGCCAGCAGTGAAGCACAGCCAGGCGAGGAAGAGATAATCGAAGTGGACAAGTCGAAAGATATGCCGGCAAAACTGAAACTGGTGTTCCCGGATGGTGATGGTAAGAGCAAAGAGTTCTGTATTGACCTCACTCCTGAGACGGATAGCAACGGCTCTTCAGATACACTCGACAACTAAGAATCCCCAGAAGAGAGAGGTGATTAAGAATGGCAGCTACGAAAAAAAAGACAGAGTGCATCATTACCGGCGTGCCGGAAGTAGATGATAAACTGGGTGGCGGTATTCCGCTGGGTTCTCTGTGCCTGATTGAAGGTCACTCTGACGCCGGCAAAAGCGTCTTATGCCAGCATCTAACCAATGGCACCCTGATTGCCGGCGAGGCCTCGGTAGCCTATTACACCACGGAGAATAACATCAGGAGCCTCATCAGTCAGATGGACTCGCTGGCCATGGACGTACTGGACCACTTCCTGGCAGACCACTTAAGGATTTTCCCCCTGACCTTTCACAGCAGTATGCAGGGCGGGCAAAAACCCTTTTTCGTGTTAACACACCACTTTTCCCGTCTGCCTCAAGAATTCAAATTAATAATTGTGGACTCCATCACCCTCCTGGTAGCACACAGTAACCCGGTAGCTATTATTGATTTCTTTTCCAGATGTAAAGGCTTATGTGACGAGGGTCGAACGATAATCGTAGTAGCACACTCCTATGCCTTCGAGGAAGATATGCTTGCCCGAACCCGTTCACTGTGTGACGCACGCTTCAGGCTCCGCCTGGAGCAGGTCGGTGACAGCATGATAAAGCTTATGGAGGTGCTCAAGGTGCGCGGTGCGGACCGCCCGACCGGAGATGTCGTCAGTTTTGATATAGAGCCAAAATTAGGCATGCGAATCATTCCTCTCGCTAAGGCCAGAGTCTAGGAGATTAAATGTTTGGTTTACCATTTGAAATAAAACCCTGCCCTCAGGACTGTGGGAAAGAATGCGGTACCAACCTGGATAAATGCCCTGTTTATCCAAAGCTCCCTCCTGAGTTCCAGGAGATATGCAAAGAAAGCCTCCATCTCCTTCAGTACCTGCACATGCTGCCAGAAGATGGATTTGGTATTCCGGCGTATTATGAGAAAATTACGCGGAGCTTAAAGGGTACCAAAGACCCGAACCTAATTTACCAGGTGGGCGGCGGGGTATTTGTCCACGTGCTGGCCAACCCTGAAGATATCAGGGACCACTATATTGCCGTGGAACCCAGTCTTGTTGACGCCCAGGACAATACCCTTGACGACATAGAACTGCGTCTCACCGACTTCGTTGAAGAGCTTGAAGGTATAGATGACCCCTCAAAACGACTCGAAATTATCATGGAGATTGTCGATAGGCTGGTTGTCGTTACCAGTAAAAAAGCCGGTGAACCAGAGCCAGAGAAAGACAATAAAAAAGATAATGGTAAAAAATCCTCTTTAAAAAAGGGTAAAGATAAAAGGAAAGCCAAGATAAATATAACCTCATTCCAGTACACCAGCCTCCGCTATCTGCTCCGGCGCAAACTGGAAGGCATGGGACTTCTCGACCCCATGATAATGGACCCCAACATCGAGGATATCTCATGCTCCGGCCTGGGCAACATCTTCGTTGAGCATAAGATTTTCGGCTCTCTCCGGACCAGCATCGGCTTCGACACACACGAAGTGCTGGACAAGTTTGTCATCGAGCTTGCCGAGGGAATCAAGCATCCCGTGACCTTCCGAGAACCCTGTGTTGACGCCACGCTGCCTGATGGCTCCCGTATCAATATCGTCTACGGCACTGACGTTTCCAAGCGGGGCAGCAACTTCTCCATCAGGAAGTTCAGTGAGACGCCCCTGAGCATACTGGAGCTTATCCAGTTTGGCGCCCTCAGCTTCGATATGGCAGCCTACCTCTCACTAATCCTGCAGGAAGGGATGAATGTCTGGGTGTCCGGAGAAACTGCTTCCGGTAAAACAACCCTGCTGAACGCCATGACAACCTTTATTCCGCCTGATGCCAAGATAGTGAGCATTGAGGACACCCCGGAAGTACAGGTGCCGCACCATAACTGGATTCGCGGGTGCACCCGTGGTTCCGCTAAAGACGCTAACACATCAGAGGTCTCTATGTTTGACCTGCTTAAAGCCGCCCTGAGGCAAAGACCTAACCTCATCATTGTTGGTGAGATACGAGGTGAAGAAGGGGCTATCGCCTTTCAGGCAATGCAAACCGGCCACGCCTGTATGAGCACCTTCCACGCCGCATCGGTATCCAAGCTCATCCAGCGTGTCACCGGCCACCCGATTAATGTGCCCAAGACATATGTTGATAACCTTAATGTCATCGTTATATGCCAGCAGGTTCGTCTGGCCAATGGCGCACTGGCACGGCGCCTGACCAGCATCAATGAAATTGTCAGCTATGATTCAATTGGCGACTCCTTCTCCTTCATTGAGTCATTCAACTGGAACCCGCTGGATGACTCCTTCCTGTTCCGGGGATACCAGAACTCCTACCTGCTGGAGAATAAAATCGCTCCCAGGCGAGGCTTCCCGGAAGAAAAGAGAAGGCAGGTATACAAAATATTAAAGCAAAGGTCTGATGTCCTGAAGCGTATTTACGAACAGGGCAAAACCGATTTTTACGAACTTTATGCAATATTATCCAAAGCCTACCGTGAGGGACATTTCCGCTAAAAATATGAGGGAATGAACAGCAAACTGACGGAGTTTGCTATTAAGGAGGTCTCAAATGCGTTTCAAGAATTTTAAGATTGGTAAGTCAAAAGAAAAACCTGAAGAAGATGCTGTTCAGGCAGACGATACCGTTGCCACCCAGGAAGCCGAAACAGAAGAACAACTAAATAATAAAGCTGACGACTTGGAGAAAACCGCGCAGCCGTCAGAAGAAATTTCCGGTACGCCTGACGACTCAGAAAAAGATGAAGACGCTCCGCCTCAGCCACATGGGCCTTTAAGCGAGCTATCGGTCGAGCCGGAAGACAACCTGAAATACGATGATACAGATACCAGCGCCCCGGTTGAAGATGCTGGTGAAGAAGTAAAAATGGTCGAAGCAGATGCCGCAGCCACTGCCCCGGCAGAAGCGGAAAAAGAGACTAAACAGGAAGATGAAAGTGATTCGCTTAGTAATCTCTTCACCGACGATGAAGACGAGGTTAACCCGCTGGCTAGCCTCATCAACGCGTTGCCTGATGTTACCGTTCAGGAACTGATTGATGATTTACACGAGATAAATGAAATAATCCGGGAATGGCAACGGGGCTAGACAAGATTGACCGTGCCTTAATGGGGATTCCTGCCGACAGGACTGGGGGAATACCCCGATAAAATAGGGGGTTATCATGGTTGCCTCATACAGCGGAGCAGTAGTAGCCTGAAACTGCAGGGCAGTCGGATACGAATGCCCGCAATGCCAGATGCCATCGAACAAACCGTGGCAGAAGAGGTGACCGGGCCCAATAGAACTAGGGAGGCCGAAGATGAGGAACAAACATAAGAAAAAATGGCTGTGGTCAAACAAACACCTGTGGTATATCGCGGCTATCACGGCAGTCTGCTCCATTATTTACTATCTGCCTGTTATCAGCGATGCTGCCGGCTGGACATCCGTTTATAACTCACTCAATGGCCTTCACAATTTATACGGGATTGACTTCCTGGGCCTGGTATTCTTCGCCCCGGTGGTATATACCGCCTACGTACTCGGTGTGATCCCGGCCATACTTGCCGCCCTTATCGTTATGGTACTCCTGCTGCCTCACGCCATACTGATAGACACTTACCCTAATGCCCTGTTCAAACCTACAGCCTTCGTCATCATCCTCAGCGCCGTCGGCGCCGTGGTCGCCATGCTGCAGAAGAGCGAACAGCAGCACCGCCAGAGGATGAAAGAGATGAAATGCCTCTATGACATCGGCAAAGCGACTGAAGAAAGCGGTTCCATAGACGAGTTCCTGTCAAAGGTGGTAGTCCTGATTCCACAAGCCATGCAGTACCCTGAAGAAACAAGAGTCAGAATCACCTTCCATGACCAGGTTTTCAAAAGCCCCGACTTTCAGAAATCCCCCAGCAAAATAACCGAAAACCTGGTGGTCGGCGGCGAAACGCTGGGCATCGTCGAAATATACTCAAATCGGGATAACCCTTACTTGAAGAAAAGAAGTCACCTGACCAAGACCCTTGTCGAAAGAATCAGCGGTGCCATCCGCCAGTTAGAACTCGAGCAGTCGCTCCAGGGCTACTATGAACAACTTGAAGACGAAGTCGAGAACAGGACAAAAGACCTGGAGCAAGTTCAGGAAAAGCTTATCCGTTCCGAAAGGCTCGCCGCCGTTGGCGAACTGGCCTCAGGCGTGGGACACGAACTTCGCAATCCTCTAAACGTGATAAGAAACTGCGCCTACCTGCTTAATATGTCTCTTACTGATAAAAAGGATGAAGAAGCACTGAATACCCTGCAAGTTCTGGACAAGCAGATTGACATAGCCAATAAAATCGTTACCGACCTGCTGGATTTCACGCGTATCAAACCCCCGTCACAGGTCAAGGTTGACCTGAACAATCTGGTCAATGAAAGCCTGTCATGGGTAACCGTGCCGAAAAATACAAATATCCACGCCAATCTAAACGGCAATTCTCTACAGGTTAAGACTGATGCCGAGCAGATGAGCCGCGTCTTTACCAATATCATCTCTAATGCGATACAGGCCATGAACGGAAAAGGTGAACTGAATATAGACACTGGTATTGACGACGGCCTTGCCTGGGTCCAGTTTAAGGACAGCGGCTGCGGCATACCTGAAGAAAACATGGAAAAGATATTCGAGCCACTCTTCACTACCAAGCCAAAGGGGATTGGTCTTGGCCTGGCTATTTCCAAAAGACTTGTGGAGCAGAACGGAGGGAACATTGAAGTTTCCAGCCAGAAAGGCCAGGGCGCAACCTTCACGGTAAAACTGCCGCTTGAGAAAAGGAGGTAAACCAGAAATGTACGATGAACCAACCATTCTTGTAGTTGATGATAATGTGGATTTGCTTGAGACGTTTGCCCTGATTCTAAAGCGGCGTGGCTTTAACGTGGAAACAGCCGATAACGGAGCTTCCGCAGTCAACAAGTTCAAAAAGCAAAAATTTGATGTTACCTTAATGGACATTGTTATGCCCGAAATGAACGGCGTGGAAGCATTCCGAAAAATTAAAGAGATGCAACCTGAAGCATCGATAATCCTGATGACCGCTTACTCCGAGGAAGAAATAATTCAGACGGCCAAAGACGAGGGCGCTCACCGTGTAATCCACAAACCTATAAGAATTGACCAATTGATAACATTGATTGAAGAAACCGCCGCAGGCCAGCCGATTCTTATCGTGGATGATGACGCCGACATCTGTCGGACTTTGACAGATGTGCTGAAACTACAGGGGTACGAAGTGCTGGCGGCTAACAGTGGCGAAGAGGCCGTTATGATAGCTCAGGAAAAAGACCTCCAGATGGCGTTTATTGACGTTAAGCTGCCTAATATAGACGGACTGGAGACTTTCCTCAGACTAAAGGAAATAAATCCCGACATCCTCACTATCATGATGACCGGATTTCGCAATGAAGTTAAGGAGGCACTGGACAAGGCTCAGGCAGCCTCAGCTGTCACCTGCCTCTACAAACCGTTTGACCCTGCCGAAGCTGCCGATATAGCAAAAAAAATCGGTAAAAAACCGCGTAAGTCGGGGAGCAAAGGTGCAAACTAACAAGAGTATACTGGTAGTTGACGATGACCTTGATTTCCTGGAAATCATTAAGCGTATCCTGGAAAACAAGGGCTATGAGGTGGGAACCGCCCCCTCGGCCGGCGAGGCGATATCCCGGATAAAAGAGCGCTTCTATAACGCTGCTATTCTGGATATCAGCTTGCCCGATGTCGACGGTACCGAACTGCTCTCCAAACTCCTTGAAATACAACCGGAAATAATAGCCGTAATGCTGACCGGTCATTCCTCGGTACAGAACGCAATAAAATCGCTAAATCGCGGTGCTTTTGCCTACCTGGAAAAACCCCTGGACCCGACGAACATCTTATCGGTTATCAACAGCGGCCTGGAGAAGCAGCGTCTGGTCATAGAAAACCGTCAGCTAATGGAAGAACTGGAGCAACATAATCACATCACCAATACACTCCTCAGCGTATCTCAGGCCGTATCACAATCTCTTGACCTTCAGCAGATAATTGACGCGGCACTGGAAAGAGTAGCTAAATCTACAGGCATAGAAGTCAGTTTTGTCTACCTCTACGAAAATGACCGATTGGTGCTGATGGGATATCACGGTCTGTCACCGAGAATAGCCAACAAAATGGAAGAAGAGGTTGACAAGGACAGCGGCCTTATCGGCAGGATATTCGAGCAAGCCAAACCCCTCGTTATAGAAGAACTGGCAAAGTATACCGAACCAGATTTGGCCTTTCTGAGCAACGGCGGTTACCGGTCATTCGCCGGTGTTCCGTTAACCATTTTAGGGGAGAGCATCGGCGTTCTGGGCGTTGCCACCAGCTTCGCACAGTGCTTCAGCCCCAATAATATCGAACTCCTCACCGGGATTGGCCGGGAGATATCAATCGCTGTGCGCAATGCCCAGCTGTACGAAGAAGCATCCAGCGCCAAGGCGCTCCGTGAACTCGACTCTATGCGCACCGAGTTCCTGGCTAATGTATCTCACGAACTGCGCACACCCCTCGCTGTGATTAAAGGCTCCGCCAATAGTCTCCTGCAGCCGGATGTACTCTTTGACGAGCAAACGCGGCGGGACTTCCTGCAATCCATAGACAAGGACGCTGATACGCTTACCCGCCTGGTAGATGACCTGCTTATGATGTCCCGTCTCGAAGCTGAAGCCCTGGAGATCAAGAAGAGACCGCATAAACTTGCCGAAGTAGTCAACTCAATAAAAGACAGACTGGACAACCTGACCGCCAGACACCACCTTCGCTTTAAAATTCCCGATGACGTGCCTCTGGTTACCATTGATGATGGCCGCATCGGTGAAGTGCTTACCAATCTGGTAGAGAATGCGGTGAAATTCTCCGAGGAAAATACCACCATTATCATTGAGGCCAATTGCAATGGTAAAGAAGTTACTGTAAGCGTGGCCGATGAAGGCATTGGCATTCCTCCGGAACTGCACCAGAAAATATTTGACCGCTTCTTCCAGGGAGATGGTCGTAAGACCGGCCACAGAAAGGGAACCGGACTGGGGCTCGCTATTTGCCAGGGCATTATCGAGGCACACGGTGGCAGAATCTGGGTGGAAAGCAAACCCGGCAAAGGTACCAGATTCAGCTTCAGCTTACCGGTGAACTAAAGGGGGACACAGCTATGAAAAAAAACCAAATCCTTATTGTCGATGACGACCCGGCCATACTTCGACTGCTCAGCACCAATCTCAAGGCCAGGGGTTATGAAGTTACCACCGCCACCAATGGGGAAGAATCTCTGGATGCGGTACAGGAGGACTTTGTCGACCTGATAATTCTGGACCTCATGATGCCCAAGGTAGACGGCGTGGAAGTATGCCGCCGCATTCGGGAATGGTCTGACGTGCCTATCATTATACTCAGCGCCCGGGGCGACGAAAACGATAAGGTCAAGTGCCTGGAACTGGGTGCAGATGACTACCTGACCAAGCCTTTCGGTATCGCCGAATTAATGGCACGAGTCAAAACTGCTTTCCGCCATCGGGGTGACCCCGCCGTCGCCCCTGCCCTGTCCAACTTCACCTGTAACGGCTTGGAGATTAACTTCGCCAAGAGACGCGTTACAGTAAACGGCAGAGAGATAACACTCACCCCGACCGAATATTCGCTACTGCAGCACCTGGCCGTTAATTCCGATAAAGTCCTCACCCACAGTATGCTCCTGCAGAGCGTCTGGGGAAACGAGTACTCTTCGGAAAAGGAATACCTGCGCGTCTTCGTCGGGCGGCTCCGCCGCAAGCTTGAGCCTGACCCCAAGAACCCCAAGTATATCCAGACCATCCCCGGCGTCGGCTACCACCTGGCTACAGCCTAAAATCAACCTCAATTATTAAAATAAAAAGAAAAGGGGGAGCTATTTGGCTCCCCTTTATTTGTGCCGTTCGGTTCACCTTATGTCAACTTACTTTACACCCTAAACGTATGTAACACTTAATTCCCCCCCTGTTCTTAATCATTAATAAGATATTTATCTTATCCCCATTGCCGTTTATGCCCTGTTTATTGTACGGATGTTAGTCTTATACCAGAACAAAAACAATAACCGCAAGGAGGCTAACATGTTGGCAAAAACTAAAATCCTTACCATCAGCAGCGACCCCGCACTAAATGAATTCTTACAAAAAGAGCTTAACGATGGTGAGTGCGAGATAGTGAATACTCAGCATACCGGAATCCAGCTAAAAGACATAGTTGACCTGGAAGAACCGGAGTTCATCATCCTGGATATTATGATGCCCGCCCTTGACGGTATCGGAGTATGCCTGCAGCTTCGACAATGGACCCGGCTCCCCATCATGATGCTCACTACCTGGGGCACCGACAGCGGCACGGTCAGAGGACTTAACCTGGGTTCTGACAGCTACCTGAGCGAGCCTTTCGGAGTTGATACGTTAAAAAAGCGGATAGACCTGACACTGAAGCGGAATGCCGCCGCTATGAGCGACCCGCTCTCCAATATTAACACCGGTACACTCTAGAACAAACGAGAAATTCACCGTACGAGCTGTTCCCCAGCTTGGTAACGACCCAATAGTTAGTAGGGCTTGGCCAACAAAATGCTAAGCCCTTTCTATTTTTATCTCTGATGCCCCATCAAACTCACAGCTGCCACTTATGCCACCAAAACATTTATGCAATGTTTACAGCTTCACCCCGGCTTTTTATATGTTATTACTCATCACAGCTATAAGCTGAGACTGTGAGGCGAAAGTCTGACCGTAATTTAATCGGTTACTTACGCCTCCAGAGTTAAGACATAAGGCCAATTCAAATGAAAAGGAAGCTGATTTTCCTCCTGCTCGCCGTATCGTTACTCACTCCCTGGCCCGTGGTATACGCTTATGACGATGTTCTGGCCGGTAATACGACAGTACAAATTGAAGCGGCTGAATCCGGCGCCGCACCAGAATTAAACGGCTTCGGGAATGCCATAGGTAGCGTCACCCCCGGCGACCTCTTCTACATTGACTCCGGCGACGTTACGTTAGACACACAGTTTATCCTTTATATAACCAATACCGATGAGCTCGTCCATTACTACCGATACATAACCCTTAACGTCGGAGTCTATGCCCAAACCGGCACTGACCAGTGGGAAAAATTAACCACTGGTGAAGGTGAGCCTCACGATACCTACATAACGATGAACAATGGCTATGTCAACTTCACTCTGCCAGGATACGCCAGATATAAAATCACCATTGACAAGGGCTGTTTTTATTGCTACGGGACCGGCACTGGCAAAAGCGCCGTCATGCCTAAATTTTATCTGACCACGGGATAAGTAAAACAAACTGAATCGACACAGGAGGTGTAAATAATATGTTGATACTATGGATACGGAAAAGTAAGACCAATGAGCAAAAAGTCTCGAACAAGAACGACAAAAAGTTGTTCCAGAAACACGATGAAGATATGAAAAATTTCTGTCTTTCGCACCCGGATATGAATATAATGAGCGCCAACGATATACTAACAGCAGATGGCGATGTTCTTGCCCCGGTGAATAAGGTGAAGATTAACGAGCACGCACAAAATTAGCACATCAACACTTTGATAAAAATACTAAGAGTAGAAGATACGACATCAACTATCTGCGGGGCAGATTTATAGCTCTCCCATCTTCCATACACGGGAGAGCTATTTTCATGCTTGCCCCACCCTGCCGGTTAGCCTCCAATCCACTTGCCAGAATGCATCTCACGGTGCTAGAATGAAGAACGGCAAATACGATACGGGCCGCTAGCTCAACTGGCAGAGCAGCTGACTCTTAATCAGCAGGTTACAGGTTCGATTCCTGTGCGGCTCACCAAAAAACGAGGCTAAAAAGGTCCCTACGCCGAGAAAACGAAGTAGGGGCCTTACTGTTTTGGTCACGGATTGGTCACGGAGTAACTTTTGCAGTCTCTTTATGTGGCAGCATGTCATCATCAAAGCGTTGGCCACCGCCTCTTGAAGTCCTGGCGTTATATGGCTGTAGGTATCTAAGGTCACCGTTTTAGATAACTCTCCGATGCAATTAAACAGAGACAATTATGTAGCCAAAAGAGACTCGCTGGATATCTGCATAATTGAAGGCGACATGGCTGATCTTAGTATGTTTGCCGACAGCAGTTTCGATCTGATAGTTCACCCTGTATCTAATAATTTTACACCAGACATTCTTCTCGTATGGAAAGAAGCTTTCAGAGTTCTACGAAAGGGAGGAGCACTATTATCCGGTTTCGTAAATCCGGCAATCTGGTTATTTGATTATGATATTGCCGAAAGGGCCGGTGTCCTTCAGGTTAAATATAAACTTCCATATTCCGATGAGATTGACCTGGATGAAAAGGAACTAAAACGTAGAATTGAAAACCTCGAACCGCTAGAATTTAGCCATACCCTTGAACAACAAATCGGAGGCCAAACAAAGGTAGGGTTTGTTATTATTGATTTATATGAGGGATAGACAGAGACCTGAAGCAAATGACCCTGTAGCGGTGTATATGGCTACCTGTATAGCGACACGTGCCATTAAACCAGGCTAGTTAAAACGTTATCACGTGACAGTCATTCCCGCCACGTTGCTTCCTTATTTTTCCGAAAAGCGATGAATATACCAGCCAGGATGAAAACACTTCCGTAGATTTCGAACGCTTTCGGCACCTCGTCGAGTATGGCGTAAGCTAACAGGTTCGCTCCTACCGGTTCACCGAGAACGGCGATAGTCACCATAGTTGCCGAAACAAAGCGTAGCGACCAGTTGAGCGACAGATGCCCCAGCAGTTGCGGCACCACAGCGAGAAGAATTAACATCAAATAGGTATCGACTGTATAGCCAAACATTGGATAACGCCAGATTAAAGATGCGACTAGAAGTAATAACGCAGCTGAACTGCATGTAAGAGAACCGTAGATTAATAGCCCCATCGTTTGACGGAGCCTGCGACCGATGAGCAAATAACCCGCTACAGTCAGGGCTCCCAGCAAGGCCAGTGCGCCACCAAGAAAGGAACTGGAACCGAGGCTCCAGTTACCGTAACCGATAAGTGCCGTGCCGATGAAACAAATGGCAATACCTATAATAGCCTTCCGGGATACTCTTTCTTTGAGAAATACGTAGGAAGCGATCGCTACAAACAAGGGACTTGCCGTAGCCAGGATAACCGAAGTTGCTATCGATGTGTAACTCAACGAGGTTATCCATAATCCAAAATGAAGTGCGAGGAAGATGCCTGACGCGAATGCTAAACATATATCTCGCCGGGTAAGATGCCGTAACTCGTCTCTGGAATATGTTAAAGTTAACGGCCAGAGTATCAATGAAGCCAGAAAGAGCCGGTAGGTGGCAATTACCAATGGGGGTGCGTCAGCAAGGCGAATAAAGATTGCCGCAAATGAAACAGATACCACTCCAATAGTAATGACTATATATTGTTGCCTCATGGCTGCTACTACTATACTATTCCAATAAGCGAGACACAATGGCCGGGTGGTAAATTTCGAAAAACAGCCTGTCACTGGCACTACAAAAAGTATTGAGGGAATGGTTGATGAAATAACACATTCAGTTACATCCAAATACCACTTTAAGCTATCATCCAACCGATTCGGAAGCTTCTACACCGAAAATACTATGTTAATAAGGATATACTAATTACTATAAGTAGTATATCTATGTATTTTACTGCAAATATTGACATATAAGTTATAATATGTTAATTATTATGTGCGAGTGATTATTTTAGGAAAGGGGGTCATCAAATACGTTTATACCCTGCATAGCGCAGGGTTATCAATGTCTAAAAATCACGCTACTAGTTGACACAAGAAAATACAGGCTCCATACCAGGACTTTTACTTTATACTTGACCAATATTTATAAAAAGGAGGAACACAAATTGAGGAAAAAAGGAATAGGTAAACTTTTGGCGATGTTTCTAATCCTTATTTTTGCAGTAACACTATTACCAGCCTGTACTGCTGAAGAAGCCGCCACTACACCCGTAGTACCCACTATACCCGAAGTAACCACCACACCCGAAGTAACCGCCCCACCTGAAGTAGCAGCCGATCTACCTAAGCCGGAGATTAAGAATCCCGGCATCTTCATCTATGCCACGATAGGACCCTGGGACACGCTTGATCCGGCCTATGCTTACGACACTGCCAGTGGAGAGATAATACAGGCGGTATACGAACCACTCATCTCCAACTGGACTACTGAGAGCACCACAGAGTATGCCCCAATCCTGGCTACCGAATGGACGGTCTCCGATGACGGGATGACCTACCGTTTCAAGATTCGTGAAGGAGTTACCTTCCACAATGGTAACCCGCTGACACCTGAAGACGTGGAATATTCCTTCGAACGGGGTATGGTTCAGGATTATGGAGCCGGCCCCCAGTGGATGCTTTTCGAGCCGCTTTTCGGTGCCGATACTCACTCCTCCCGCAGCGGTGATGACCTGATGCCGCTGGAAGATATAACAAGCAAGGTGGAGGTAGACGGCCAATGGGTGCAGTTCAACCTGGCAACTCCCTATGAGCCATTTCTCCAGATATTGTCGCAACCCTGGGGTTCCATTGTCGACAAAGAATGGTGTATTGAAAATGGTGACTGGGACGGCACACAGGCATCCTATGAAACCCTTAATGACCCACCGTCCGGCGGCTCGCCGTTGCAGGAAATAATGAACGGGACCGGACCTTTTATGCTGGAGAGATTCGAATCCGGTATCGAAACTGTTATGATCCGCAACGATAATTACTGGCGCGCACCCGCAAATCTTGAGAGAGTTATCATTAAGGTCGTTGACGAATGGACCACCCGAAGGCTGATGCTGGAAGCCGGTGATGCCGACCTCGTGGATGTCCCCCGGGACCAC
>JAUWYU010000002.1 GCA_030615655.1 Dehalococcoidia bacterium | reverse complement strand
CCTGCCTGTGAATTCAACCCAGCCTAGTTTCTGGATGGTTGAAAAGTAAGTGACAAAGCTGTGGGAACGGCAGCCCTGTGCCTTGTAAGGCATACGGGCCAGATATCTCTCAGCAAGCCTGTCGATGTTGTCGGGGTTGATTAGCCGTTTCTCCCGCCTGGCTCTCTTCTCCTCTACTCGGGTAGCTCTATCCAGCGCCGTGGTTTGCATCAGAGCCATCTTGTAGTGGTGGAAAATATCGGCCTGAGGCGCGCCGATATCCGGGTCTATTTTGGGCGAACTGTAGGGGCCACTCCCCATCAGAAATTCGCGGATAAACCAGCCGCAGCCGAAGGGGCGCAGGAATCCGCCATGCTGAGGTTTGAGAAGCAGGGTCATGGTTCATTCTCCGGCCAGAGCCGCTGATACCATTCCCGGTGTTCTTCACCAGCTACCTTTCGGTACTTAGCTGTGGTGTTGAAACTCTGGTGCCCAAGGTGCTCCTGGAGGAGTCTGAGACCATCTCCCGTATCATCCAGTTTTACCGCATGAACGGCAAAGGCATCCCTCAATCGATGAGGGCTGATACCACGCAGCTTGCCTGTTTCCGGGTTTTGGAGGCTGCCGAGCCCCGTCTTTCTGGCGCACTCCCGAACGACCTGCCAGCCCCGGTGTCTGTTAATACCGAAGATAAGCTGCTTCCCGCCGTGGGACACCGGCCCTCCCCGATCAACGTACTCCTTGAGCACCGCCAGCGTCTCCTCGTCAACTGGCAGCGTCCTCAGCCGGTGGTGTTCGCTCTCTCGAGCCACTACATCCTTCACCTCGAGCCCGCATTTGGGGCAAAACTGGTGCGACCGGCCGAGGCGGGATGAGCAGTGCGGACAGGAGAGCTTCAGTCGGGTCTTCAAGTGCTGGATTGTTACCGTACCCTGGTGGAAGTCAATGTCCTGCACGGTGAGACCCAGGGCTTCGGAGATGCGACAGCCAAGACGGTATAGCAGGCGAATCAACAACCTGTCTCTCAGGTTAGTTGTCGCCTTCTCCATCAGAGTTATCTCCTCTGGTTCAACGTAGACTTTCATTAGCGGGTGCTTCCAGAGAATCCTTGATTTGGCGCTTAGCCTCGAGGTATCTTCGCTTCATGGTATTCCGGCTAACATACTCACCGGTCAACTTGCGATATACTTCTGCCATCCTCGACCAGCCGAGATTGTGGTCGTCGCGGGGATGATCCGGGCGGTATTGACAGCCGATTTGCTGCCCATCGACGCTCCACCCAGGACAGAGAAGACCGGGAGTTCGCTGCTGTGCTTTACTGAAACCTAAGTCAGCCAGATGCTTTTTGCCTAGGACTGACTCGTAGCCCCTTTCCCGAATGACCTCAATGGAGATGCCCGATGCCTGGAGATGCTCCAGGTGGTGTTGTAGGAGCTCCGGTACTTCACTAGAAAAAGGCGCTTGACCTTTGCCTTGTCCTGGAGTATTACGTATAAAAGTAGAGTGGTCCATGTCTCAGCCTCTCCCTTCCTAAAGAAGCTCCGGGTTCAGCACCCCGGAGATTTCTTCATTCTTTTGGATACAAATTGTTTCCTCCGCCTTCGTCTAACCATCTCAGAAACCTATGCTTGGGAATGACGATTTTTCTAGAGGATACGCGAATTGACGGAATGGTGCCCTGCGCCAGAGCAGAATAAAGCACGCTCCTCGAAATTTTTAGCAGCTTACGTACCTCTTCTGGCGTTAAAACGAGGGACTCACTGCTGTTTTCCACTACTGCTCTCCTCTTTAGCTTGACTAAGGCGCTCTCTCTTACCCGGGTATTTCCTCAAAGGTATAACGAATCCCATCGAAATTATCGTACTGGGCTACTGCCTTAAATCGTTGCAAGAATTCCGTAATGGTTAGTTCGTGCTTCTCTGCTTCTCTCTCGATAACCACCCGGGGGATTGAGACGACAATGTTTAATCCGCCTTCGCCAACGGCTCTCATCCTATAACGTCTTTTGTACGTAGCATCTTTTATCTCAGCCATGATAACCTCTTGACAAACTTATCAGATTACTTATACAATTAGACAGTAAAGTATATTTACAGGTTTGTCAATTGTGGTAAATGATGATTAATTAGCTTTAAATATCGCTATAATTGTATACTTATGAATAGTGTCGCTGGTGAAATCCTCACGGATAACTAAAATAATGAGGAGGTGTCAAAATGGCAAGACATAGAGGTAGTCGAGTGACTGATGACCAAGTCAGGCGCATGGTTGAGCTTCACCATCAAGGCGAGTCGATTTCGGCTATAAGCCGGGCTACCGGATGTCATCGTCAGACGGTGAAGGCTTATCTGGCAGGACGGCGAGGGGATATTCTTGCTACTGAAATCAGAAAGCAGTTCCTGACAGATGAATTGCAGAAGCACCTAAATGACCTTACTGAATTTGCGGTTTCCTTCAAGAGTTATGTCACAAGACCTGGTTCATTTGCTGAGGACAGAGATGCTGACACGGTATTTAAGCCCCTGTTGGACAAGGAACTTCCCCGAGGGCTTGATTCGGACTCCGACCAGGCTAGGAGAGAGCAGCGGCAGATAAACCGCCGAAACAGGATGCTTTTGATGTCTTTACGGGAACATACCCGTGGCCAAGGATGGTGGGCAGCCTTCGAGGAATGGCGAGAGGCTTGGAACGCATGCCGGGATGCTCTTCGAGAACTCCGGAGGGAAGCGGGCGAAATAGTGGAGGACCTTATTAATCAAAACCCTAATCTTAAAGAAGAAGTCGAGAGGCAAATTAGCAAAGAAAGGGATGAGGTGAGAAGGATAGCGGATGACGTGCTTTGGGTAGTATGGTGGGTTGGCACGGGCAACAAGCCAGTGGAAAAATTAGAGTTTCGAGCTAAAGAGGGTCAAGTCGTAGCCTACTTTAGTGATCAAACGCGTTATGACTTGGGGCATAGATTGAGGGAGGTTTCTCTGGGCCCAGACATGGTAGCGGTATGTGAACTTGCCTTTAAAACCGTGTGCCAGAGCTTCAGTGATAAGAACATAGCCGAGATACTCCATAGGATGGATGAAAAAATTGAAGAGATCGACGATGCTTTGGACCCATTCGTACTGCGTCCCCTATTAGTTCGTACGCGGTGCGAGTTGTGCCCTGTATAATAGGAAATATACGAAGAAACTAATGAAAGGAGATAGCAATGAGAGGATACATTCGCAGAAAGGGGGAGCGCTCCTGGCAGATCACCCTCGACACGGGTACCGGGCCTGATGGGAAGCGACGCCGGTATTTCGAGGCAATACACGGGCGCAAATCAGACGCCCAAAAGAGGCTGAATGAATTACTTGTCAATTTAGAGAAGGGCATACACACCCCTCCGGGGCGGCTCACAGTGGGAGAGCACCTTCATAATTGGCTTGAAGGGTATGTTAAGACTAACTGCTCTCAGCGTACTCTCGACGGCTACCAGTCCATTATAGAGGTTCACCTAATACCCGCTCTGGGACATATTCAGCTAAAGCACCTTCACCCGCAGGCAATTCAGAGCTATTATGGCAAGGCTTGCGAGCGGTTATCTTCTCGGACAGTACACCACCAGCACCGGGTGTTGTCTCAAAGCTTGAAGTACGCCGTCCGGCAAGGTTACCTGGGCCGCAATCCCTGTGAGTTTGTAGACCCACCTTCACCGAAGGGGAGGGCTATGCGCACCTTGACCTCTAATGAAGTTGAAGTCCTTTTTGAGAAGTCAATAGGCAACTACTATTACCCGGTAGTCTATGCCGCCGTCAGCACTGGACTTAGGCAGGCTGAATTACTGGGCTTAAGATGGCGTGATGTTGACCTCGATTTTCTCTCGATATCGGTCAGCCAGGTGCTATACAAGAGACGTGGCGTCTGCCAGTTCAAAGAGCCTAAGACAACCCATAGTCGGCGGCGGGTCGCTATGACCCCGAAGTTAGCCCTGTTCTTAAGAGAATACCGGGCGGAGAGGGAATCGCTTTATTGGCAACTAGGAAAGCAACTCACCCTGGACGACCTCGTTTTTGGTAGTGTGGAAGGCGGGGCAATTGACCCCTGCGTATTGACCCATAATTTTAGCAAACTGGTATCCCGAGCCGGACTGGAGAAGGTGAGATTCCACGATCTGAGACATACCTTCGCCAGCCTTATGTTACTGCATGGGGCAAAGCCTAAAGTTATCTCTGAAGCCCTGGGTCACAGTTCGGTAGCCTTTACAATGGATGTCTACAGCCATATAATTGAGGGGATGCAAAGCGATGCTATGGCGCTATTAGACGAGGTGCTGCCCGCGGGGGTAAATAAAAATTCCGTCGCCAAAATGTCGCCAACTTCGGAATATTTAGCGACAGAACATGGTCATTTAGCTTCACGCCCCTGTAGCTCAGGTGGATAGAGCAGCGGTTTCCTAAACCGCGTGTCGCGCGTTCGAGTCGCGCCAGGGGTACCACTTTCTGGATAATCCGACCCACCCGTTGACAAACCCCACCTTTAACGGGTAATGTGTAGGTTAAATACCTGTATTTATCCAGTAGTTTCCCAACGAGAAAATGCTTCTAGAAATAAAAGACGTCTGTAAAGTCTACAAAGGCAAGGTTAAAGCCAATGACAATATCAGCCTTTCCATGGCCAAGGGCGAGGTCTTCGGGCTGCTGGGCCCGAACGGAGCCGGCAAGACCACCTTGGTTAACCAGGTTATCGGCATTACCGTGCCAAACTCAGGCACCATTACTATCGATGGTGTAGATGTCATCGCCAACCCCGCTTTCGCCCGGCAGGCCTGCTCCTTTCAACCTCAGAACCAGCTGCCGGTCTACCTACTTCCCGCCATCAATGCCATTGAACTGGTCGGCCAGATACGCGGCATGAGGAAAGCCGATGTCCGCCGGCGAGCCAATGAACTGATTGACCGCCTTGGCATCGGTCAGTGGCGGAACGTCATAGGCCAGAATTCCACCGGCGGCATACGCCGGCTGGTATGCTTCTGCATGGCAGTAGTTGCGCCGGGTGATATTGTAATACTGGATGAGCCGACCAATGATATCGACCCGCTCCGCCGCCGCCAGCTCTGGCAGGAAGTCCGCTCCCTAGCTGAGGCGGGCTCCGCCGTGCTACTGGTTACCCATAACGTCCACGAAGCCGAACGTGTCGTTGACCGGCTGGCCATTATCGACGAGGGCAGAGTACTGGGGTCGGGAACTCCGGCCGAGCTCAAGGCATCCGAAGGCGATAGCATGCGGCTGGAGCTTATCCTGGAACCCGGCATGGAACCGCCACCGCTGCCCGATTTCCTGCTGGAGACCGTAGCTTCCAACCGCCGCATGATATCGAAAGTAGAAAAGGAAAACGTTGTTTCCGCTCTTGAACTGGCCAGCAAGCTGAAAGATGACGGCAAGGTGGAAGAATTTTCGCTGGGACCGATTACGCTGGAGGATATTTATATCAGGATGGTGGGCCGCCTGGAAGAGGATGAGGAAACGCCGGAAGGAGAAACGAAGTGATATTGGGCTGGCTCCGCAGCTATCTACTGATGCTCAAGTGGCACGCTCTATCTTACCGGTCGCTGCTGCCGTTTTTTATGATAATCCATATTATGATGGCCCTGGGTGTCGTTATCGGTATTTCTTTATTTATGCCGCCACAGTTCTCGGGTTTTGCTAAATACCTTATCACGGGTACCCCCACTCTGATTTTATTGACAACAGGGCTGGTTACCGTACCTCAAATCGTAGCAGCGGCCCGCCTGGAGCAGACCTTCGACTACATGTGGTCACTGCCTGTCCCACGAATAGTATATGTTGCCGGTGACGTTTCCGTATGGTTCCTTATAGCTTTACCGGGAGTGGTTATCTCGCTGGTAGTCGGCTCTATCTACCACGATTTTACCCTCCAAGTCAGTCCGCTGATTGTCCCGGCCTTTATACTTATGTCTATAGCCGCCTCATTCGTTGGTTACGCTTTTGCCCTGGCTGTCCCCAGTCCGCGTATAGCGCAGGTCGGCTCGCAGGTCTTAATATTCATTATCATGTTTTTCTCACCGATTTTGTACCCAGCCGAACGTTTGCCCGATTGGATGGTAGCAGTACATAAGGTGCTGCCCATGCAATACATGGCCGACCTCTCCCGCGGTACATTGACCGATATTGATGTAAATCTCGGACTGGCGTTTGCCATTACCGGGGCCTGGTGCGTCTTCGCACTCATCATTAGCTGGCTGATAATAACGCGCCGGCATTAGACAAATCTGCCGATTGCTGTCAATCCGGAAGAATCACCGTTATTTGACAAAGCCCTAACGGGGATATACTATATCCCCTAGCACGCAAAACGCTACCATTTCACATTTATTAAGGGGGATATAGTTTTATGAGTACCTGGCACGAATATATTCAGAGAAATGCTTCTATTCCCGAATGGCCGTACCCCATCAACTACGGCAAGGTGAATGAAGTCGTCACCGACGTTCTGGTTATCGGAGGCGGCGTTGCCGGCTGTCAGGCCGCCATTAACGCCGCCAAAAAGGGAGTCAAGGTCGCCATCGCCGAAAGGGGCCACGCTAAAAGGAGCGGCTCCGGCGGGGCGGGTGTCGACCACTGGCACGGCGCCGTCACCAATCCCTGCTCCAAGGTCACCCCGGAAATGTATACCCGTGCCTGCTACGATAGCATGCAGGGGTACACCGGCGGACACGTCCGCTACATCATCACCAAGGAAAGCTGGGACACCCTGCTCGACTGTGAACAGATGGGAATCCAAATTCGAGACGTCAACGATGAGTTCAAAGGGGCCGACTTCCGCGACGAAGAGACCAAGCTCATGTTCGCCTACGATTATGAAAACAAGCATATCATCCGCGTCTGGGGATATGACATCAAGCCCAAACTTTACGAAGAGGCGAAGCGGGTTGGTGTTAATATCTACAACAGGATGATGGTCACCAGCCTGCTTACCGAAGGCGGCAACCAGGGAGCCAGAGTCGTCGGGGCTACCGGCGTCGATACGCACACCGGCGAGTTCTACGTTTTTAGGTCGAAGGCCACCGTAATCGCCACGGGTGGTGCCGGCCGCCTCTCCGTGTTCGCTCCGGAAATAACCGCCTCCGGCACCATGGCCGATATGAACTCCGCTGGCGTCGGCCAAGCTATCGGCTGGAACGCCGGTGCCGAGTTCGTCTGCACGGAAGCGTCCGGACCAGGCGGTCTGGTCGGTTTCGGCTACGCGCCCTACAGCACCGCAAACGCCAGCAATACCTACCACGGCACACCGATAGTTGATGCCGACGGTAAAGAGGTGCCCTGGATTGACGTATTCGGCAGGGAGCTGAAAACCGTCGAGGACCGATTCCTGCCGCAGGAAGGGCAGCAATTCCAGCTGGGTATCGGGATAGGGATCTCCCGCACCAATCAAGAATTCCGCTTGAATGACATTAATCCGGACCTGCCCGAACGCCTGCGCAGGGGCGAGTTCAAGCTGCCTCTGTATGCCGATATGACCCGCCTTTCGGAGATGGAACGAAGATGCATCTGGGGCATGATGGTCGGCAACGAGGGCAAAACCCGCATACCGATATACGACACGTACACAAAAGCCGGGTTCGACCCCGATAAAGACATGATGCAGGCGCCGGTCATGCCCCTCGAGGGATATTTTAACGCATGTTACTGGGCCGGCGGGCCCAACACGCCGCCTACAGTACGCGGAATGGGCGGCGGCGGCTTTCTGCTTGACTGGGATTTGAAGACCAATCTGGAAGGGCTGTACGCCGCCGCGGGCGGTACCATCTTCGGCGGGGGCTGCCACGGCGAGTCGCATACCACCGGCAGGTACGCCGGCCGACATGCCGCCGAGTATGCTAAAACGGCAGCCGAGCCGGTCGCCGATAGCAGGCAGATTGAAGCGGAGAAAACACACTCCTATTCAGCGGTCAAACAGAGCAAGGAAGGCAACGGCTGGAAGGAAATTAATGCCGCCATTGCCCGGATTATGCGGGACTATTGCGGCCGGCATAAGAATGAACTGACCCTTAACCTGGGCCTGAGATTGCTCAACGAACTCAAGACAACGGAATTAGCCTCCGCGTACGCCTCCAACCCGCACGAACTGGGGCGCCTGCTGGAATGCCACGCGCTGATTTCGGTCGGGGAACTGGTCATAAAGGCTTCGCTTGAACGCAAGGCCAGCAACTCCATCCTTGATTTCCACCGGCTGGACTACCCCGAGATGGACCCGCCCGAGTGGCAGAAACTGCTTCCCATCAAGCAGGTGGATGACAAAGTTGAGGTTAGAGACTTACCGCTGGACTTTCATCTCAAGCCGCCCTATGCGCCAACTTACGAGGAGAATTACCAGCTTCACTGCGGTTCTTAAGCCCGGAGTTAATAACTCGAAGAGCTAAGAAAGAGGTAAATTATAATGAGCGATAAAGTATATATGGTACCCAATCCACCAACACCAAATAAAGCGGTAGAGTTCAATCCTGATATATGCAGCGGTTGTAACCTTTGCGTAGATGTATGCCCCACTGATGTTATGATGCCGAATCCGGAAAAGAAGAAACCCCCCATAGTCCTTTATCCCGAGGAATGCTGGTACTGCGGCGGTTGCGTTGAAGAGTGCCCCCGGCCAGGGGCTATTACCATGCTCCACCCCACCCAGCAACGGATATCAATGAACTGGAAGCGTAAGGATACCGGGGAATTATTCCGCCTGGGCATGAAGAACCCACCACCCCCGAATACCAGGCCCCCCTCAGGATAATATCTCAGCGGGAATCAACTGGTTCCCAGTATGATAGTCCGTGTAGGGCTAAGTAATATCCTGGAACTGATAGCCCACCCCGGGCACGCTTATAATGTATACGGGGTTTCTCTGGTCAGGTTCAATCTTGGCCCGCAGGTGACCTATATATACGTGGAGGTATTCCCTTTCCGTTTTATATTCCGGACCCCATATCTTGCCCAGGAGATATTTATAACTAAGAGCCTGTCCCGCACCAAGAACCAGCTCTCGTAATAGCTTATATTCCGTTGGTGTCATCCTTATCTCATTACCGTCGGTGGTAACCCTCCTTGCCGTAAAGTCAACCTTAAGGTCGCCGCTCGTGAAAGATGATTTCGGGGACATGGAATCATCAAATTTATTACGCCGGAGTACCGCCTTAACTCGCGCGATAAGCTCGTCAATACCAAACGGCTTGGTAATATAGTCATCGACTCCAAGGTTCAGGCATTTCACCTTGTCCGCCATATCGCCCCGGGCGCTGAGCCCGATAATCGGGACCTGTGACCACTGACGGAGCCGGCGGCAGACCTCAAAACCATCCATCTTCGGCATCATTATGTCCAGAATAACGAGGTCGGGCGGGTCCCTTTCCACCTTCCGGAGTGCTTCGGCGCCATCCGCCGCCGTAAGAATATGCCACCCCTCTCCAGACAGGTTGACCCTCAGAAACTTCCTTATCTTTTCGTCGTCATCAACAACGAGAATATAAGTATGGCCCATTTGTACCTTGCCTCCTATCACTAACGCAGTGTCAGCCTGCCGCCCTCCTTGTCGCTTATCGGCAGGTTGAAGTAGAACCTGGAACCTTTGCCCACCTCGCTTTGCACCCGGATATCACCGCCATGTGCCTCAACAATGCCCCGGCAGATGGACAACCCCAGGCCGATGCCTGATTTCGAATCGCGATCTCTCCCGACCCGGTAAAATCGGATAAACACTCTATCCAGACTCTCCGGAGCTATGCCCTCACCCTTATCCGTAACGCTCACGACAACCGATTCCCCGGAAAGCTCGGCTTCAATTGTAACCTGGCTTCCCTTTTCGGAATACTTCGCCGCATTTTCGCAGAGATTCACCAGCACCTGCCCGATACGCACCCTATCAACGAAAACAAAAGGCAAATCGGGAGGTATCAAAACCTGCATTTTGTGACGCTTGGTAATTGCCCCCAGTTCGCCATCCGCCCACTCCAGTATCTCGGAAACCTGGTACCAGTCCTTCTCCATCTCCATTGCTCCGGCCTCAAGACGCGACATATCCAGCAAGTTCCCGACCAGCCTGGTCAGATAATCGGTCTCCTGATTAATGTCCATAAGAAACTCCCTCTTCTCTCCCTCACCCCACTTCTTCCGTTTACGCAGAAGCGTGGTAGTATAGCCCTTGATTACGGCCAGCGGGGTACGCAGTTCGTGAGAAACCATGGACAAAAGTTCGGTCTTCAGGCGCTCTGATCGGTGCAGAGTTTCTATCTCGACTTCAGCCTGGATAATCTCCTCTTCCAGTCTTTTTCTTTCGGTGATGTCCCGGTACACCCCCATAATCGATATGCTGCCGTCCGGGTTCAGCAGGGGAGCGGTAGCCACCTCGTACTCCTTATCACCTATATACCGGTTACCGATATTTCTTGGCTTCACGTCACCATTACCCAAAGTTCCCTGAACAGGACAATCAGGACACTTCCCTTCTTTCCCGAGGGCTTTCCAGCATTTCTTTTCACCGCTAATACTAAAATTTTTCTCCGCGGCATGATTCACGAATTGTATCGTCTGGTTGGTATCGACAATCATCACGCAATCGCTCATGCTGTTCAGCCATGTTTCCAGATTCTCTCTGGCTTCAAGGATATCCCTGTACAACCGTGCATTTTCTAAAGTAATAGCTATCTGATTGCTTATAGTAGAAGCCAGCTGCATGTCCTCAACACTGTAAGGCTGCCCCGAGAGCTTCCTGCCCACTATGAGCAGCCCCGATACCTGAGCGGTGCGTGACCTCAGTGGCGCAATGAACTCCGCCCCTATCTCCTGTAGGCACTCTTTCTCTTCCCATATGACACTCTGTAACTGAGGGATGACATCTATATCCTGATAGCGTAATAATCCGTTGGAACGCTCAAGCCACCTGAGCAGAGGGCTCTGAGCTTTAAAGACTATGCCAGAAACGTCTTCACTCTCATTTGCAGAACATACTACTTGAAACTCTCCGTTTTTTGATAGCGGCTGCAAAAGGTAAACACTTGAGGCATGCAGCGCCCCGGCGACCATCTTAACCGTAGTGCGCCCTACCTTGGTGAAATCGGAAAGGCTCTGCGTGTGCCAGCTGAAAGTCTCCAGAGCCTTGAGGGAATCGTACCGGTCACGGTAAAACCACCTGTCTACCTGCCGCTGGACTAACCTCCATAATGCCGGAACAGTGAACGCTAGGACAATAATGAGCAAAAGATAGAGCCAGAGAGTGAGTAGCGATTCATGAAGGATATTCGCAACCAGAAAGGCCAGACCTATCACCGGTATGGCAACTACGGCGCTTATTAAAAGGTAGGCAACGCCTTTACGCAGGACAATATTGATGTCCAGAAGATGGTATTTCACTATGGCTACGGCGACCAAGAAGCAAAAAACTATGTTGCCAATGATAGCCCCAGGATAAAGTACAAAACCGAAAGAGGGCAACACATCAAACACCCCGCCTGCCAGAGCAACGATTATTCCAGTAAGGATATAGGCACTTCGGTTTCTTTGGACTGATGACTCCGCTGTCCTGATATCTCTAAAGAGAACCCGAAGCGCAAGTATCATCATCAGATAACTGAACAGTCCCCACAGTAGCATGGCCGGCCCCGGAATCGGAGCATAACCATAAGATTTCAGCTGCATTCCTTCGATTACCAGGCGTGTTCCGGCTATCGATGCAAACAAGACGCAGACTATGTAGGCACAGAAAAGCCACCACCTGGGGAGTTTAGTCTTAGTGAATCGAATGGTAAAATGATAAAAGATGACAGCCATGAGCGGAGCTACTGGTATTAATACTTTTTCCCATATATAAGCATGCTCCAGGTCCGGGCTTGCGCGCATGGCAAAGATGACGCCGCCCCAGAGAGCCAGTGCCATGAGATAGAGCGAAAATAGTCTATGAACCCAGCTGCGAGCATTCCTTTTTAAAATATAAAAAACCAATACTACAGCGAAGAGAACCTGGACTATGGGCAGCGCTAAGTATAAATTCATGATTGTTATGCCTGCAATTATTAAATTTGTCCCAGGAGCTCCTGGATCGCAGAATCGGATGCATTCATATGAGGAGGCTTGAGGTGGGATAGGTCAGCACCTCCCATCCGCTTCGCCTCGTAATATCTCTGGAAACTGCCCTTTGGCAGTGAAGTAACCCTCAATGGTTGCATACCAAGCATATCGTGGAGGTTGCGGTAGTCAGGGTCAAGAGACTTTAGGTGGTCATTTATAACACGCTGTACCTCCTCAACATCGGTATCGTCTTTAAACTCAATATAGAGGTGGAGTACCGCTTGCCCCTCTTCGTATTCCTTTCGTAAACACCAGTCAACATTCCTTATTTTACTGTTAAAAATAGCCTGCCAGACAGTTTTTTCATCCAGCCGGGTGAAACCGCCGATGTCTATCAAGTCGTCAGACCGACTATCAAAAGTCATCTGAGGAATCCTAACCCCGCTTCCACTATCGCTCAAGGCTATAATTTTGATAAGGTCACCCACTCTGTATCTCAAGAAAGGCATGCCATAAAAACTGGTAATTACAACTTCATAACGCTTTCCCTCTTCAAGCTCATCAAGGAGAATTGTTGATGGTTGATAGTCTTTATCCTCACGAGACTTAAGCCACTCATCCTCGGGGATAAACTCGAGAAAGCAAGAAAAAGGAAGAAACGTCATATCTTTTTTGTTCCACGATTGAGTTGCTACCAGTCCCATTTCTGTACCAGCGTATACCTCCAGGGGCTCCTTCCCCCAATAATATACAAGTTGCTCCTTGTAAATGCTTGTATCCATACCGTAGCAGATGAGTCCCTTCAAAGGCCACAAGTCCTGCGGCAGCAAAGCTCTCTTGCGGACTTTACTCTTTAACCAGGCCATTACAAGGCGCAGCATTACTTTTGGATGTAGCATAGTTCGGGAAATTTTAAATTGCGCCGAGCCTTCGGTAAAGCGTTCGCCCATTCTAATTAAAACAGTTGTTAAAGAGCCCAGAACATCTACACCGGTCCGGAGCGCTATTTCAAAACCCATCTGTATCCTCTTCTCAAAGGTCTCCGCCTCGGACAATTCCAGGGGAGGTATCGTGTAAACGTCCAAAAGGCTTAGCATTGCAGACGCACCGAGCCATGAATAATAAGGCTTGGGAGGCAAATTTTGCATGAGGCGAATATTCGGCTGGACATTGACCTCACCCCTGCGGGAAGCACAAGCAAGTATGAGCGTAGTAACGCCGGAGATACCCAGACGTTCAAAAGCCCGTTGGGTGTATGGCACCCACTTGACGCTACCTCCTCTACCAGAGGTATGAGTCCATGCGTAAGGTTTACCTGCCAAAACATCCTCGTTCTTCTCGCTGAAATAGGGGGCATAGTCCTCATATGTCGTCAGCGGTACATGATTGCGGAATTCGGATATATTCCGCGGTTTCTGCGGCATGAAATTCTTGGCCAGGTGGCTATCAGCTATCTGCTCAATATGCTCCATTAACAACTGTTCCTGTATCTCCATGAACTCTGTCATAGAGAGGTCGAGAAACCCGCAGTATTTCTGCCAGATTCTTTCCTGGTCTCCCGTTCTGAACAACTCATCTTTAGTCATCATAGAACCTCCTTTCTCCAGATGTCTGCATTTTCTCCAATTTCTGCAATGTCTGCATTTTCTCTAATTCCTGTTCTGATAATACACTTTTGGGATAAAAAATGGAATACCTGGCATAAAAAGCCTCGTCAATACAACCTCATACGACAAAAAACACCCCTCCCCAGCTTTACTTTATAGCTAAATTATGCTAAAATTTAACAGGCTAGATGTGTACGTTTTTTAGTTGGTCAGCCCGCTCAATTGTAGCTGTAAGCTACTCAGGACACACTGTTCCCATCAACCACCGCCGTTCGCCTGCCTCCTATTATCACTGCCCAATGAGAGAAGACATATAATGCCGAAGAAAACCAGGCCGGAAGAGCCGCAAAACAATAACAAATATACCGCCGAGGACATTCAGGTACTGGGTGGACGGGAGGCGGTGCGGCGCCGTCCCAGCATGTATATCGGCAGCACGGACCAGCGCGGACTGCACCATCTGGTCTACGAGGTTGCCTATAACAGCATTGACGAAGCCATGGCCGGCTGCTGTGACCGCATTACCGTCACCATTAAAGAGGATAACTACGTAACCGTGGTGGACAACGGGCGCGGCATTCCGGTAGACATCCACCCCTCCACCAATGTATCAGCCCTGGAGACGGTAATGACCGTGCTCCACGCCGGGGCCAAGTTCGGCGGTAAGACCTACGTGGTGTCGGGCGGACTGCACGGCGTAGGTGCCTCGGTGGTCAATGCGCTCTCCTCACACTGCCGGGTCGATGTCAGGCTTAACGGCAAGATTTACTACCAGGAGTACCGGCAGGGTATACCGCAGGGAGAACTAGAAGTAATCGGCGAAGCCGATGACACCGGCACCACCACTACCTTCCTTGCCGATACGGAGATATTTGGTAATATCAGCTATGATTTTGATATCTTAAGCGAACATCTGCGGGAGATGGCCTATCTCAATAAAGCTGTGGAAATAACCATCAAAGACGAAGGTAAGGACCTGGAACGGACTTTCTATTTTGAAGGCGGGATTACCGGCTTCGTCCGCCACCTCAATCGAAACCGCGTAGTACGTCATCCGGTACCTATTTATATCTCCAAAATGGTCAACAGCACGACGGTCGAGGTAGCCCTCCAGTACAACGATGGCTTCAGTGAATCCGCCTTCAGCTTCGCCAACTGCGTGAATACCATAGATGGCGGCACCCATATTACCGGGTTTCGCTCAGCGTTGACCCGCGTGCTTAACGACTACGCTCATAAAAACAAGCTCCTCAAGGAAGATGAACCCAACCTGACCGGTGAGGACGTCAGGGAAGGACTTACCGCTATCATCAGTGTCAAGCTCTCCGAGCCGCAATTTGAGGGTCAGACCAAGAGCAAGCTGGGCAATATTGAAATCAAAAGTCAGGTAGAGAGTGCCGTCAACGAGGGCTTAACCCTCTACCTCGAGGAACACCCCGATGAAGCCAAGAAAATCATAGAAAAATGCGTTATCTCCTCCAAAGCCAGGGAAGCCGCCAGGAAGGCACGCGATTTAATTATCAGAAAGAGCGGACTGGAAACGGGTACGCTGCCCGGCACGCTGGCAGACTGCTCGGAGAAAGACCCGGAGCAGTGCGAGCTCTTTCTGG
Organism: Dehalococcoidia bacterium; assembly: GCA_030615655.1. GTDB lineage: Bacteria > Chloroflexota > Dehalococcoidia > Dehalococcoidales > RBG-16-60-22 > JAUWYU01. The sequence goes on along the minus strand of JAUWYU010000002.1, from coordinate 17,605 downwards.
TGGAGGGCCCCTCCGCCGGGGGCTCCGCCAAGCAGGGTCGGAACCGCCGCTTCCAGGCGATACTTCCGCTGCGCGGTAAAATCCTGAATGTGGAGAAGGCACCGCCGGACAAGATGCTGGCCAATAACGAAATCCGCACCATAGTGACTGCCCTCGGCACCAGCATCGACGACGAATTTGACCCGACGCGCCTGCGTTACAACCGTATCATTCTGATGACCGACGCCGACGTTGACGGCTCCCACATCCGCACCCTTCTGCTCACCTTCTTCTTCCGGCACATGATGGAGCTCATCAGCCAGAGGCACCTTTACATCGCCCAACCACCTCTTTACCGCATCAAAAGCAGTGATGGCTTGAAATGGGTCTATTCGGAACAGGAAAAAGAGGAAGTACTACAGAATAGTACTTCAAGAAAGACAGAGATTCAGCGCTACAAGGGCCTGGGTGAAATGACGGCGGAACAGCTCTGGGAGACCACCATGGACCCGAACACCCGCACCATCCTCGAAGTAAACATTGAAGACGCTACCAGGGCCGATGAGGTTTTTCAGATGCTGATGGGCGGTGAAGTCCCGCCCCGCAAGGCTTTCATCCAGGCGCACGCCAAGACGGCTAATCTGGATATCTAATAAAAAGTGCCAGCACTCTATACCCTCTCGGTCAATAGCCAACTAGCCAATCGAGTATGATTTAAGCTCCATCATAACGTTGCCCTCTGCATCCGTCATTTTAACTGCGCTTTTAATCTGGTCTGAATACCACATGATTAGGGTAACACTGCCGGCGCCATCATATATAATTATCTTCCAGCAGTTAAAAGTCCCGGCCGCAATGGTGATGTCCTCCCTGCTATCTATCTTGTATTTCTCAGTGACTACCACGGGGTCTCCTGTCTGGCTGCCCCCTGCATACTGCGTGGTGGTTAACTCTGACTCTGCTTCCTTCCCTATCTCCAGTGGGAATAGATTCACCCAGGGGTCGTAGGAGTAAATCTCTGAAGAGGTGTAGGTTCGTCCATTACCGGTAAACGATGTTTCCATCTTGACCCCCATAAGAGCGGTGTCTTTATCCATCCAGTACTTCATGCCGGTAGTGGTGTAGACCACATCATCATGGGTGGAGCTTATGATCGGGTCAAACAACATGTCGAGAACATAGCAGTCGCGGCCCTCCACCGTTTCCTCCCCGGTTATCTCCTCGGTGAGGGTATAATCCGTTCCATCCATCACATAGCTCCAGACCCATTTGTCCCCGACCTGATAGACGGGCAACTGCCCCTCTGGCGCTTTCTCCTCCTCTCCTTCCTCTCCCTGGCAAGCGGGGAGCAAGAATGAGATTGCCGCCAGTAGAGAGAAGACTAACAGCACTCTTAGCACTTTCTTCATAGCTTTTAACCTCCTTTCCCTCCGTGGTAAATAAAGTGAAGATAGGTGAATTCGAACCCTAAATCGATTGTTCTCCCGTTGAACCACCGGCCAATCTATATAATACCATAAAAAACCGGCATGTCTACCCCTGCTGGAGCACTTTTTCGCGCCCCGGCCTACTTGCCCTGTATCAGCGAGAAGAACTCGGCGCGGCTGGCCGCCTCGCGGTGGAAGGAACCCCTGATGGCTGAGGTAATAACGTTGCTCCCCGGCTTCTTGATGCCGCGCATAATCATGCACAGATGCTCCGCCTGGATAACCACCGCCACGCCGGCGGCATTGAGCCCCTCATAAACAACATCGGCAATCTCCGTGGTCATGCGCTCCTGGACCTGCGGACGCCGGGCAATGGTTTCCACCACCCTGGCCAGCTTGCTGATGCCCACGATACGCCCCTCGGCATTAGGAATATAGCCCACATGGGCTACGCCGTAAAACGGCAGGAGGTGATGCTCGCACATCGAATAGAACGGGATATCTTTCAAGACCACCATCTCCCGGTGCCCCAGCTCAAAACCTACTTCCAGCTCATCCTTGGGGTCCTTACCTATACCCATGAAAAGTTCGGCATACATCTCCGTCACACGCCCGGGAGTATCCTTTATCCCCTCACGTCCGGGGTCTTCCCCGATGGCTTTGATGATATCGGCTACTGCTCTCTTAATCTTGGCCTCATCAAACATGCTCGGTCTCCTTCAGTTAATGGCTATCCCCAGCCCAGAGCCCGCTCCACCGCTTCAAGCTCCGCCGGAAGCTCCAGAAACGGCGGGAGTTCCCTCAAAGCGGTCTCGGTATCCTTGAGCCCGGTGCCGGTTACCACGCAGACGACTACCTTCTGCGAGAAGTCCGTTCCCTGGCTGGAAAGCTTGATTAAACCGGCCAGGGAGGCGGCTGAAGCCGGCTCCCCGAAGATTCCGGCCTCGGATGCCATGATTTTCTGGGCGTAAAGAATTTCTTCGTCACTGACCATATCAATAAGGCCGCCGGACTCGTCGCGGGCCGCGACTGCCTTCTGCCAGCTGGCTGGATTGCCGATGCGTATCGCCGTGGCCACCGTCTCCGGCTTCTCAATGGCATAGCCCCGGACAATCGGCGCCGCCCCCTCGGCCTGGAAGCCCATCATCTTCGGCCTCTTCGTGGCTTTACCCGCCCGCTGGTACTCCACATAGCCCTTCCAGTAGGCCGTAATATTGCCGGCGTTCCCTACCGGCAGGAAGTGATAGTCCGGAGCATCACCGAGAACATCAACAATCTCAAAGGCGGCTGTCTTCTGCCCCTCGATGCGATTGGGATTGAGGGAGTTTACCAGCGTTACCGGGTGCTTTTCTGTAATCCTCAGCACTATGTTGAGCGCCTGGTCAAAATTGCCGTCAATGGCGACTATCCTGGCGCCATGAACGATAGCCTGCGCCAGCTTACCCAGAGCGATATTGCCCTTGGGTATGATAATAACGCAGCCAAGCCCGCAATGAGCCGCAAAAGCGGCTGCGGAGGCGCTGGTATTTCCCGTTGAAGCGCAGATTATAGCCTGGCTGCCGTCCTCCACCGCCTTGGCAACGGCCATCACCATGCCCCGGTCCTTGAAGGAGCCGGTCGGATGGCACCCCTCCAGCTTGAAATACAGCTCTTTACAGCCGTATTTCTCCGCCAGTCTATCACACCTGACCAGAGGCGTATCCCCCTCCCCGATACTGAATATCGGTGTACTGGGTGAAACTGGCAGGTAATCTTTGTATTGAAGCAGAACTCCTTTTTTCAGAGCTAACCTCCCGATTTATATATTCTCAACCCGTATAAAGTTGTTTATCTCTTCAACTACATCAAGCTTGTCTATCTCGGCAAGAGCCTGCTGCATCGCCTTCTCTGGAGCTTCATAGGTCATAAGAACTATTTCCGCCGTCCGCGCTCTGGGGTCGACCTCCTGCTGGATAGCCTGGGAAATACTGATGGCAAGGTCACCGAAGACCCTGGAAATCTTGGCCAGGACGCCGGGACGGTCGGCTGCATTCAATCTTAGATAATACCTCGTTTCAATCTCGGACATGGGCTTGATACGCTTGCCCGAATCCAGTTTCCGCGTGGACACACTGCCAATACCCAGGACAATCTTCCGGGCTGATGAGACAACGTCGGCAACAACGGCGCTGCTCGTAGGCAAAGCGCCGGCACCCTCACCCATGAAGAGCACCTTACCCACTAAATCGCCCTCGACCTGGACGGCATTATAGACACCGTCAACCTTGGCCAAAAAGGAGTCCCTCGATAGAAGGACCGGGTGAACCCTGGCCTCGATGGAATCATTACTCTTCTTGGCTATCGCCAGCAGTTTTATGGTAAATCCCAGCTCCCGGGCATAGCCGAAATCACGGCTGGTGAGTCGTGAAATGCCTTCATGGTAGATATCTTCAGGCCGCACCTGACTCTGAAAAGCCAGCGAAGCCATGATTGCCAGTTTATAGTGGGCGTCTATCCCCTCGACGTCATTTTCCGGATTAGCTTCAGCGTAGCCCAGTTCCTGTGCCTGCTTGAGGGCCGATGAAAAGTCCATGCCTTCTCTGTCCATCCTGGTGAGGATATAGTTGGTGGTGCCGTTGATTATGGCGAAGATACCGCTGATATCATTGGCCAACAGGTCATGTTTGAACGGGGCAATCAAGGGAATACCACCGCCGACACTTGCCTCATATTGTAGACCCACCCCGTGCTGCCGGGCCAGAGTCAGCAATTCAATACCGTGCTTGGCGATGACCTCCTTATTGGAGGTGACGACGTGCTTGCCACCTGCAATCGCCCTCTTCAGATACTCCAGGGCCGGGCTTTCACCGCCAATCGCCTCCACGACAATATCGATGCCGGGTTCCTGGAAAAACTCCTCATCATCGGTGGTAAAAAGCTGAGAGGGCATCTGCTGTGCCTGCGGACGTGACAGGTCCTGCGGTAAGACCTTAACCTTCCGCAGGACAAGAGGACAGCCGACCTTCTCCTCCAAATCCCCGGCCTTATCTGTTAAAACCCTGGTTACCTGTCCGGCAACTACCCCCAGACCCATCAAACCGATGCCAATACTCTGTTTGCTCATCTTTATTCCCTCTCGATTTTTTTCTCTAATCCCGCAGCTCCTGCACCACCTTGTCTATCGCCCATAGTACTACCTCGGGAGTCAAAAAAGTATGATTTATCACAGCAGCTTTCTCCATCCAGAGCTCGGTAACCCAATCATTATATGCCTTATTTATCAAGGTATTACGGTCTTCATCACTGAGCTTTCTATCATCATCCTTATCAACCACTTCCACCAGCCAGTAGCCGCCTATGGTTATCATAGTCTCGTCACGGAGCGGTTCACTCCATACCCCTACCTCCGTGTTCGCATCGAAAACATAGCTGTCAACTGCTTCACTCATCACCCCCTGCATCACCAGGCCAAACTCTCCTCCCCTCACTTTAGAATCGTTGTGCTGGGAGAATTCCGCAACCAGAGTGACCAGGTCCTCGCCAGCTTCCAGCTTGGCTCTCACATCCTTCGCCTCCTCCTCACTACCCAATAGTATTCCCTGGACCTGGGCGCTATCCTCAGATGGCTTGCCCAGGACATTAATCAGCCAGTACCCTATCGACTTGCTTCTCACTTCGTCGTACATCGGCTCGCTTAACGCTCCTGCTTCCGAACTGAAGGCAAAATTCCCGGGCACGAAAGAATTGAATAAATTAACAATCACGTCTTTCGGGTGCCAGCCAATATCGCCCACATTGGTTTCAAAATAGTAATGAAGCGTGAACTCTTCGGCAAGTGCCGAGAAGTTCTCACTATTCTGCAATCTGGTTCTAATCTCGGCCGCCTGGCTCTCGCTCTCCAGCAGCATGGTCATGATATGCACCTGTTCGCCAGACTCCGGTATCTGAGATGGAAAATACTCATTATACAACAGACCCTGCAACAGCTGAGCCCTGGCCATGTCCAGACTGGCATCATTTACAGGAATACCATAACCTTCCAGCACCCTTCTTACCTCATCATCACTAACGCTTATCCCTAATCTCATAGCTCCCTGCCTGATTAACTCGTTCTGCTCAATCTGTTGTACCACACCGCTTGTCAGATTCTGTATATTCTCGACCGGCTGGTCTCTCCCGGCAAATTTCATCGCATCAATATAGTAGTCCATGTCAAATTCAACATCTCCTACCGCTATGACAGTCTGATGCCGGGGGAGATACTCCCCAAAAAACCACCCCCCCATTAAAATCAAAATAACGGCGGCAACGATAAAAACCCCCCCGCCAAAAATAATACGCTGCCGCCTCTTCTGCCGCTGGTGAAGCGATAGCTGGCGCCGGGTAAACTCACGTGGTGGTTTCTCCGCCTTCTTTTTCTTCTTAGCCAACCTGGCACCCCTTAATCAATAGAATTGTGCACCGTCCCTATATTTATAATGCATAAGCCAGTTCTTTTCAAATGCAGCTATAACGGAGTACGGTAGAAATATCCGAGGCAGATTCTATTACTTCCTCCACACGATGTGGCGCTGCCACTTCGGTGAACTCCGGGGAAAATCAGACCGGAAATGTGTCCCCCGGCTTTCTTCCCGGATAAACGCAGCTTCCGTTAATAGCCGGCCGGTCAATATCAGGTTGCTCAGTTCGTAAGAAGGTTGGTCAGTAGGCTGAGGCAATGAATGTTGCCAGGCCGCCAGAATGCCGGCCGCCTGGTTTAAGCCTTCCTGTTCACGAATGATGCCGACCTTGTCCCAGTGCAACTGCTGCAGGACGGTAAGACTGGGTGCCGGCAACGCTCTGGGGACCGGCCTCTGGCTGAGTGAAGAGTAAATTTCCTTCTCTCTGCCACCGGTAGATGCCTTTGCCCTGGCTTTACCCCTGGTTCTTTCGACAATCCTTCTGCTGAAGACAATCGCCTCAAGAAGCGAATTCGAGGCGAGACGATTGGCGCCGTGGACTCCGGTGCAGGCGGCTTCGCCGGCGGCGAACAAACCGACTATATTCGTTTCTCCCCAGCTGTTGGTCCTGATACCGCCTATCATGTAATGGGCGGCCGGTGCCACCGGTACCCGGTCTCTGGTGATATCCAGGCCGTGGTCAAGGCAAAAGCGGTAAATATGAGGGAAACGAGTGGTAATGGTGTGGGGTGGCAGATGGGTGATATCAAGGTAGACTCTATCCACGCGAGTTTTCTCCATCTCATACAGTATGCTGCGGGCGACGATATCTCTCGCCGCCAGGTCCCCACGCGAGTTATAGTCGGACATGAAACGGTGGCCCTCAACGTTGCGCAGTACACCCCCCTCGCCCCGGACGGCTTCGGATATAAGAAACGGGAGCACACCGGGTACGCGCAGGGCGGTGGGGTGGAACTGGAAAAATTCCATGTCGACTATCTCGGCGCCGGCATTAAAGGCCAGAGCGATACCATCACCGGTCGCCACATCGGAATTGGTGTTGTATTTGAACAATTGCCCGGCGCCCCCCGTAGCCAGAACCAGGAAACGGCAGGCAAACTCCTCAATACTGCCGGTGCGGCAGTCCAAGGCACGTATGCCGGTAACTCTACCCCTTTCTACCAGTATCTCCGTCGCCAGGAAATCCTCAAGTACCCGAATCCGGGACGAGCGCACCTGCTGACTTAAGGTAACTTCAATATATTCACCGGTGGCGTCACCGCCGGCATGGAGGACACGGGGCACACTATGAGCCGCCTCCATGGTCAGGGCTATCTCACCATCAAGGGTATCAAACGGCACCCGGTAATCGACGAGGTCAGCGATACGGGCCGGGGCTTCGTTAACCAGAATGCGTACCGTTTCCTCATCAGAAAGGCCTCCGCCGGCATTCACGGTATCCTCCGAATGAAGCTCCGGCGAATCATCCTTGCTGATAGCCGCCGCAATACCCCCCTGGGCATACTTGGTATTGCAGTCATCAATGCTGCCCTTGGTGACAACTAGCACACTGCCCTGCTCCTTGGCCAGCAGGGCAGTATAGAGTCCGCCGATGCCGCTACCCACTACGATATAGTCATACTGGTTCATTTCAACTCTTTCGTATATCCGGCTTTTCCAGCTAGGCCTCACGCCCTTTCAAGATATCCCGGGCAATAATGTTTCGCTGCAGCTCAAGGGCAAGCTCGGTAGCGCTGGCTGCCAGGGCACGGCGGCATAGCCTCTCCATTGGCAATCCATCTATGTGTGGCGGCCCATTGAAAACATGGGCTACCCTGTCAGCAACCGTGTGTATTGTCTGGGTTGTGTATAACTTCACCATAGCAGCCTTACACCGTATCGATTTTCCAATATCCGACTTCCAGGCAGCTTCATACACCATAAGCCTGCCGGCGTGAATATTCGTGGCGATGTCGGCCAATGCCGCCTGGATGTTGGTACGCTTCAAAATAGACTTCCCGAATGTTTCCAGCGACCGTGCCTGGACGGTAGCCTCATCAAGCAGCCTGCGGGCAACCCCTACGCACCGGGCTCCCCTGACTACCCGCCGCTGCGGGAGCCATTTCCCGCCCAGGTGGAAGGCCTTCCCTTCTTCTCCCAGGATATTCTCCGCAGGCACCCGGCAATCTTTAAATACCAATGACATGGGCTCCCTGACTTGCGCTAACCACCCCGTCCCCTCACCACCGCCGGTAACGCTGAATCCCGGCGTATCCTTCTCCACCAGAAAGCAGGTTATACCTTTATCGGTACCAGCGAAGACAACAGCGAAATAGTCGTCACCGGCCCGGGAGAATGATAATTTTTTACCGTTCAGCAGGTAATCCCCGTTAACCTTCTCCGCTTTCATTTTCATGCCGGAGAGGTCGGCACCCCTTTCTGGCTCCATCAGTGCCAGGTAGGGTCGTTTCTGCCCATCAAGTGCCGGGCGCAGGAATCTGGCCTGCTGTTCCGTGTTACAGTCAAAAAGAATCGGAGTCACATCCCCGAAATTAAAGGGGACTACCGTCTGAGCCAGTTCTTCCTCGACCAGGCAAACACCCAGCGTGCTCAAGCCGACTCCCCCCAGCTCCTCCGGAACACCTGCCCCCCAGAGCCCCATTTTCCTGACCATCTTTACAAGTTTTGCTTCCGTCTTCGCCGGCAGATATGTCTGAGCGTCACTCAGGTCGGCCGCCCGCCCCAGGATATCCCTTTCCAGCGGCTTCAGCTGCTCATTAACAAAGTCTGTCGCGAGACTTTGTATCATCTTCAGTTCTTCCGATAGTTTAAAGTCCATCCTTATTTCACCCTGTCCGGTCAGTCCTGACTGATGGCTTCCTCAAGAAACAGGTCCAGGTCAGGCTCATCTTCATCGCCGATTCTCTGCTCAAGGCGTGACATTACTTCCACCATGCGGTGATTGACGACATAATTCTTGATAGTGGTATCCACCTGGGGGCAAACGAGAATGCAGGCGTTACAAAGGTCACAGTCCTCACCCACGATGCTCTCCAGAGCCATGGAGGTGCGCTGTTCCGTTTTTTCACGGCGAGACGGCTCCCGGGACAAAAAGGGGCAGATATCGACACAGTTACCGCAGCCCAGGCACTCCTTATGTCCGCTGATATCTTCGGCTATATTCAGGGAGTGGGCCGTGCCGAAACCACTGGAGAGAAGGCGGCACCTGCCTACCGGCGGACACCGGGTATTCAGGATTTCATTCAGGATGCCTTCAATCTCTTTAATATCCCGCTGGATAGGTAGTGGCATATCACCTCTCTCCCGTTTCGTTACCCGCAGTTAACCCTCTCAGGCTGCCTGCCTGGCCTGTCCGTGTGTGCGCCTGACATAATCCGGCAGCAGCCGCGGCGAGACGGGCCGCTGTCCGGCCACGCCGACCTTCGCAAGCTCCTGCTGCCATCGGCGCACGTGCTCCATCGTCGGGCTGCCCCTCTTTACCGCTTTGGCATACTGGGCCGCCACCCGGCCGGCCCTCCTCCCGAAGACAAACAGCTCCAGCGTCGAGTTGCCGATGAGCCGGTTCCGGCCATGCACGCCGCCGGTACATTCACCAGCCGCGTATAATCCGGGTACATTAGTGGCTCCTTCGGTATCAATCTTGATGCCCCCGTTCTGATAGTGCAGGGTGGGATATACCAGTATCGGTTGCCGTGTAATATCGATATCATGTCGGCGGAACTGCCGCACCATGGCGGGTAATTCCCGGGCAATTGTCCCCTCACCGCGTATCATATCAATCATCGGCGAGTCCAGCCACACACCGGTTTCGCCCGTAGGCGTACCGATTCCGAGCTGGCGCTCCCGGCACTCACGGATAATAGCTGAAGCAACTATATCCCGGGGTTCCAGAGACATCACGAATTGCTCTCCGCTGATATTGACCAGTTGCGCTCCCAACGTCCTCACCTTCTCGGTAACCAGCTGCCCCAGAATCTGCAGCGGATAGATAGCCCCGGTGGGATGATACTGCATGGTGTCGATAAAGACCAGTTCGGCGCCGGCGCGGTAAGCCAGCACCAGGCCATCGGCCGTGGCGCCGTAATGGTTGGTGGTAGGGAAACCCTGAATATGCAGCCGTCCGATACCCCCGGTGGTCATGACTACCGCTCTGGCTCTCACTATGACTAGTTCTTCAGTCTCCAGATTTATCAGTACGGCCCCGGCTATCTGTCCACGGTCATCCAGTATCAACTCCACAGCCGGTGCGAATTCAAGGTAATCTATTTTTTTATTCCTGAGTTCGTCACGCAGAACGCGCATTTCCTCCAGACCGGTGTAGTCCCGGGCGGAGTGCAACCGCCGCCGTGAAGTGCCGCCGCCGGATAATTCGTGCATGGTGCCATCCGGTGCCTTATCCCAGTTAACCCCCAGCTGTTCCAGCCATTTTATTACCGAGGGGGCGTCCCTCACCAGCACCTCGACCAGTTCCGGTATGTTATCGAAGTGCCCGCCGCCCATGGTATCCAGATAATGAATTGCGGGTGAATCGTTCGGCCTGTCGGCGGCCTGTGTGCCTGCCTGCGCTCCGACCGTATTGGCATCCCCCATGCGAAGCTTCGTGGTGATGAGGACTCTGGCCCCTTCTTCATTGGCAAGCAATGCCGCCGAAGCCCCGGCCCCCCCGCAGCCGATTACCAGGACATCTACATTATGGTCGGGCTTGGAAGGGTCGATTGTATCCGGGTTAATCCGACTGTTTCCCTCCAGCAAATCAGCCAGCTCAACAGGTGTAGAATCGCCTTTGTTCACCCCTGCCTGCAGCTGGCGCATGCTTGCCTCGATATAATCAGGGTGGTAAAGCTTCAACAGGGCGTTTTTCCCCATTTCATCCAGGCTCGGCATGGTTTCCAGGAGTCGCCTTACCCGGGTATCCTCGACCAGATGAATACTTTCTTCCAAATAAGCAGGGTACATTTTCAGATACTCTTATTCCCAGTGCTGTTCCAGAGCCGGCTCCATGTCACGCTCGGTGTACTTCCGGCGCAGCTCTTTCTCCGCAGTCTTTTTCAATTCTTCTATATCGGCATCAAACTTGCCGGCTTCTATTTCAGTTATTCGTTCCTCCAGGTGCTCGGAAACGGGTGTCAGGTAGCGACCGTACAGGCGCCGGCACAGCAGGGCCATATTATAAGGCACCAGCCCCTGCGGGCAACGTGCCGCGCACAAACCGCACATCAGGCAGTCAAAAGACTTGTCGGCCACCTCCCGGATATCGCCTCTCAGGGCATCAGAGACAAACCACATTACCTCGAGTTCCTGGGGACAGGTCTTGGTACAGGTGTTACAGCCAAAACACTTTACCAGGTCGGGGTAGAGAGACAGGACCTTTCCGCCGGTTGCCTCCAGCTTTTCCAGGTCATAAAGAGCCTTAACGGCCGGGAAGAAAGGAACCTGTACCAGGTACATATCCGGTTCCACGGTCTTCTGGCAGGCAAGGTCGTATCTCAACTGGGGGTCATTCTTGAAATTGTAAATGGTGGCGCAGGCGCCGCAGAAGCCGGCACGACAGCCGCAGCCGCGAATCATCCGGTAGCCGCAGTACTCCAGCGCCGTCAGGATGGTCAGCCCCTCCGGGACCTGACAACGCCTGCCCATAATGTAGATATCAATCAACCGGGCTTGCTCTGCCATTTAACTCCTCAGCTTTAAAATAACTATTATGTCAACTACGGCGGTAACAATGGCAGGATACTCCCGGTAAGTCAGCGGCGGGAATAGATAACTTCTATATAAAGGGATAAAGCCGTAATCCTGCCCCCATATTAAATTCCGTATGGTGCCGAGGGGGAGATTTGAACTCCCACGAGCTTACGCTCACCACCCCCTCAAGATGGCGTGTCTACCGATTCCACCACCTCGGCGCAATATCATGGCAGGAGTGCGAGGATTCGAACCCCGGACCGGCGGTTTTGGAGACCGCTGCTCTACCAACTGAGCTACACTCCTGCGCTCACCAGATTATAGTCCATTATATCATAATTGTTCAAGATAACGAGAAGATGGTATTGACTTATGTCATATACAGGTCTATCATATGTGCAAAAATGAAAGGAGACCAATAGCATGATAGGTACCTTTATTGCTAGAAGTAAGATACGCTCCGGATTCAATTCCCTGAATCAGCACGACATGGATACTTTTCTAGCTGCCTGGGCAGACGACGCCACTTTTATTTATCCCGGTAATTTATCTGTCAGTGGCGAGATAAAAGGCAAGAAGGCTATAGAGGAGTGGTTTCGGAAATTCATGGAACAGTTCACCCAGGTCAACTTCACCCTGAAGCATATCTGCCTTCAAAACATTTTTGATATGGTGGGCACAAACCATGTTGCCGTACATTGGGACACCAAGCTTACAAACCGGGACGGAAAAGAATTTCAAAATAGCGGCGTCACCACAATCAACCTTAAAAAGGGCAAGGCCGTTCTGGTCCGGGACTACATCTATGATATTGAGGTAGCGAAGAAAGCGTGGGGTGAGGGGTAGAACATGCGCTACCTTGATGAACTCTAACAAAGCTTAATTATAACAAACCCTTGCTCCCCTCCCCCCTTTTCTGCTATACTCTATCCAAATAAACCGGAAGGAGCCAACTTAGAACCTTTAAACCAGTCCCGCGAGGCTGGCAAGGAAATACAACGGGAATACGCTTAAGTATGACCTCTTGCCAGCCGGTGCAAGAGGTTATTTTTATGCATAATAAAATCGTAATGACGGCCGAGGACATCCGGCGCACCCTCGCCCGCATTGCCCACGAAATTATCGAGCGCAACAAGTCCACCGACCACCTGGTGCTGGTCGGCCTGCAAACCCGGGGCGTCCCCCTGGCCGGGCGGCTGGCCGCCAATATCGAGATCTACGATAAATCTAAACTGCTCGTCGGCGCTCTGGACTTCAGCTCATACCGGGACGACCTGCCCGCATCAGAAGCCAACTCTATCGTCCGGAACACCGACATACCGGCCGGTATCGACGGCAAATCCGTGGTGCTCGTTGATGATGTCCTCTATACCGGACGCAGCATTCGCGCCGCCATGGACGCCCTGGTTGACCTGGGAAGACCGCGCTCCATTCAACTGGCCGTCCTTATTGACCGCGGTCACCGTGAGATGCCGATACGCGCGGACTATGTCGGCAAGAACATACCCAGCGCCCGGCATGAAGATATTAAGGTTCGCTTGCTAGAGACTGATGGCGTCGATGAGGTAGCCATCATAAGCCCGCCCGACAATAGACCCGCTACCAGTCAACCGGAGAAGCAGGAATTCCGATGAAATCGGGACGGAGGAGTTACCATGACACTGACAAATAGAAGCTTGGTTACCATAGACGACCTCTCCAACGGCGAAGTACTGGCGCTCTTTTCCCTGGCCGATGAAATGTCGGCGGCGATGGAAGAGCAGCACGGCCTGTGCCGGGGCAAGATTATGGCCAGCCTCTTCTTTGAACCGAGCACCAGGACAAGGCTCTCGTTCGAAGCCGCCATGCAGCGGCTCGGTGGGAGTGTTATTACCGCCTCGGACGTCGGTGCCAGCTCCCTGGCCAAGGGTGAAAGTATTGCGGATACGGCGCGAATCGTCGGTAGCTATGCCGATATCATTGTCGTCCGCCACCCGTGGGAAGGCGCCGCCAAGGTCGTGGCCGACTTCGCCGGTATCCCGGTTATCAATGCCGGCGACGGCGGTCACCAGCACCCCACCCAGACGCTGTGTGACCTCTACACCCTCCAGAAGGAAAGAAATACCGTTAAAGGACTGAAAATTGCCTTGTGGGGTGATTTAAAATACGGCCGGACAATCCACTCCCTGATTTTCGCGCTGGCCAGATTCGGAGCCGATATTCTCTTCTGCCCCAGCCCCGGCCTGGAGGTGCCCGAGCACGTTATCAATAAACTGATTACAGAATACGGCGGCGAGGTGGAAAGACTGGAAACTTCAGGCTGGGAGGCTAAGGACAATCTCTTTCCCCTGGACGCCATTTACACGACACCCAGCAGCCCCCACCAGCTGGCGATGATGCCGGGCATCAGCCTTCAGGCCGAGTTGAAGTCCGGCGTTGACGCCCTCTACGTTACCCGACCGCAAAAAGAGAGATTCGCCGCTGCCGAAGAGGGACGGGAGCTCAAGGGAAAATACCCGGTGGTAGATAAGAAGCTGCTCAAGGGCAAGGCTTTCCGGCAAACGCTGGTCATGCACCCCCTGCCCCGGGTCGACGAACTGGCTTACGAAGTTGATGCCGACCCGAGAAGCAAGTACTTCGAACAGGCCGCCCGGGGGGTACCTATCAGGATGGCGCTCCTCGCCACGCTGTTGGGCGCCAGAGAAATTGCCGTTCCCGAGGAAGACTCCCCTCCCAAAATAGAATACCCTGTCTATCGCCGGTATTTAAGCCCCGCATGCCCCAATCCAACCTGCGTATCGATTCAGGAAACCGAAACAAAGTACCTCAAGCCCGAGTTCAAAATAGTGAACACCCGGCCTCTAACGTTAAGGTGCGTCTACTGCGAACACGGGTTTGAACCGAAATATGTTGCCAGCGCCGACTGGCATGAAGGCAAACTGGATACCAAGAAATACCACAGCGCTGACAGCCATTGGGTCCGGACCATCCGGCCGGAGAACCTGATTGTTTTCGATACGGAAGAGGCGGCACAGGCCCACGGATTCAAGCCCAGCCACTTTACGGGAGGCCACCATTAGAAAATCGATGAAATCACTGCTTATCCGGGGTGGCCGCATAATTGACCCCGGTCAGGGAATTGATATCATCGGCGGCCTGCTCATCACCGAAGGTAAAATCGCCTGGCTGGGAGAAGGGACTCCACCACAGTCGGACTATGATGCTCTTAATGCCGAAGGTTTCATCGTCTGCCCCGGCTTCATCGACCTCCATTGCCACCTCCGCCAGCCCGGATTTGAGGAGAAGGAGACCATCGCCACCGGAACACAGGCGGCGGCCAGGGGAGGCTTTACCACCGTCTGCTGCATGGCCAATACCAACCCGCCTCTGGATAACGAGGCGACCGTTAGCTATGTCAAAGCAATCGCGGCGCAGGAGGGCGTCATACGGGTGCTGCCGATAGGCCGCGTTACCAGGGGGATAAGGGGAGATGAAATGGTTGACATGGGCGAGCTTGAGGTGGCCGGCGTTGTTGCCTACAGCGACGATGGCGAGCCGGTCAGGAGCCCCCTGATTATGCGACAGGCCCTGGACTATAGCCGCGCCTTCGGCCTGCCGATAATCGACCACTGTGAGAACAAAACACTCAGCGAGGGCGGACAGATAAACGAAGGCATCGTTTCACTGGAGCTGGGACTTTGCGGCATACCCGTCGCCGCCGAGGAAACCATCGTGCAGCGCGACCTGGCTCTGGCCCGCCAGACCGGCGGCCATGTGCACATCGCTCATGTCAGCACCGAGGGCTCGGTTGAGCTTATCCGCAGGGCTAAGGAGCAGGGAATACCGGTCACCGCCGAGGTTACTCCCCACCACCTCACCCTGACCGAGGAAGCGGCGCTGGGATTCAATACCGGTGCCAAGGTGAACCCGCCCCTGAGAACGAGTCGGGACACTGTAGCGCTTCTCCGGGGACTGAACGACGGCGTCATTGATATCGTCGCCACCGACCATGCCCCCCACACCGCCGCCGATAAGGACTGTGAATTCATCAAAGCCGCCTTCGGCATCAGCGGACTGGAAACAGCCCTGGGCAGCCTGGTGGGCCTTATTTTTAACAACGACCTTAGCCTGAACACCCTCATCGCCGCGCTGACCGTCGGCCCGGCGCGCGTTCTCGGTTACGAGAAGCTGGGCACTCTGGAGGTCGGTTTACCCGCCGATATCACCGTCTTCGACCTTCACCGCGAATGGGTGGTCGACACGTCTCTTTTCGCCTCCAAGGGCAAAAACACCCCCCTTGCCGGCGCCACCCTCAAAGGCAAAGTCATGGCGACCCTTTTCAGCGGGAAGCCGGTCTATATGGATGACTCTCTCGAAATAGAGGTAAGATAATAAAGGGATTTTTAGTGGTAACCCTATCCCCTGTTTTAAGGGGGCTAAAGGAGGGGAGGTAGAAAAGATGGACAAAAGTGAAGTTCTGAAATTTCTAAATCAGAAAATGCAAGAGTTTAGCAGCTTCGAAAGATTAGCCATTAATAACAATAAGTTCCCAAGATGGTGCACAACAATCGAATTGTTCTTATTTAAAGTCTTCGGTGAGGATTCTATCGAGTATCAAACATTCAAGGAATCTGGGATTAAACGCGGCGCTATAGAAGAAAAATTTAAAGAATACTATAAAGACCTGGATAGAAGAGAGGCAGCCTTAGCATCAATAATTGAAACGATTGAATTAACTCGTTATGAAGATGTCGCTGAGAAAAAGGATGCCTTAAATTCTCCTAATGATCTTTTTGATGAAATGCAATTTCACCCTAGAGTAATTGAGGCCAGTAGGTCATATTTTATTGCTGGCAACTATCGCGGTGCGATTCTTGATGCTTTCATCGGATTAATAGATTACGTTAAAGAAGTAACAGGGCTTGACCTAGACGGCGATGATTTGATGAACAAAGTATTTTCATTCGACTATGATAAAGACCTTAAAAAGATAACTAAATATCCAATAATCCGTATTAATGAGCTAAAAAATAGTACCGACCGTAGTGAACAGCAAGGGTTCATGTTTCTGTATAAGGGTGCTGCAGGTGCTATAAGGAACCCAAAAGCCCATAAAATTATTCCTCAATCGAATCCCTTTCAGACTCTTGAATATGTAGGTTTTGCTAGTCTTCTTATGAGAATCCTTGAAAAAAGTACAACAAGAAAAATAAAATCAACAAAAATAAATGAGGAGATTTTCATTAATAGATGTAAAGAAGGTGGACACGAAAAAGCAATATACCTGTACTCTAAGGCTAAAGATTTAGAGGAAAGTCGTTTTGTCAACGGGGACTTTATAAACTGGGGAGTCTCAGGTTACAGCTACAGGATGCCTTGGAAAGGCTGTATTAATGGTGGAACAATATTTACGGCGTTTAGTAACGGCAAGCTTCAAATCTGGCCTGATATCATATTAAGAAAAAGTAGTGCTGAGGCAGGGAATAAATATTTGGGGAAATTACGAAGTATACCAAGGTTAGCTAGAGAATTTTCCAGCGTATCAAAACACAAATATCCAACTATTTCTACAGAAAGGATGAGCGAACCAGAAATTGATACGTTTATCGAAGCTATCAAAGAACTTGGAATTAACCTTGATGAAATATCTAAGGAGCACCCACATTGACCACCAAACCACCTGAAACTTTTATCTGCTCGGCCCCCGTTATCTCCAACACCGAGGTCATGCCGGGGACTCGCCTTCTCTGGCTGGAAGCCCCCGGGGTAGCCCCCGCCACCAGCCCCGGGCAGTTCCTCATGGTCTACTGCGGCCGGGATACCCTCCTGCGCCGGCCCCTCAGCGTCCACCGCGTTGACGGGGTCAGACTCGCCCTGCTCTTCACCGTGGTCGGCAAAGGCACCGACTGGCTCTCCCGGCGCAAAGCCGGCGACACTGTCGATATCTTCGGGCCGCTGGGCAGCGGCTTCACGATTAGTCCGGATTCAAAAAATCTCCTGCTTGTAGCCGGCGGTATCGGTATCGCCCCCCTCCGCTTCCTCACCGATGTCGCCCTAAAGGAAGGGAAAAAGGTAACGCTCATTGCCGGCGCCCGCTCC